>NZ_JAPFCD010000020.1:0-79290 GCF_026153155.1 Photorhabdus aballayi
GTGTGATGGAGGTGTTCAAGTTCGGCTTTTTGTTCATCGGTAATGAATATTTTCATGACGGATACCCTGAACCTCATTTGGGCGAAAATCAAGCAGTTTCAATGAGCACAGGTATATACCCAATGGATTTCAAGATGCATCGCGACGGCAGGGGAGCGAATCCCCGGGAGCATAGATAACTATGTGACCGGGGTGAGTGAGTGCAGCCAACAAAGAGGCAACTTGAAAGATAACGGGTATAGATCTCATTCAGATTTAACTATGACTAATCAATTTTATTCTTTGAATACTTTATATATCTCATTTGCTCCATTTAAAATCGGTTCAGTAGAAAGCTGAAACCAATTACTAATCGTTCTCGAATTATTGATGTTTTGATCCAAAAGTGAAGAATCATATCTGTGAACACTTGCAGCGTATCCTATTTGCCTTGAAATTTCACCTAATGTAATTTCAGGAATGGATGTGATTAAGTAAGCAATATTTTCTGAAATTTCTTCTTTGTTTTTCACTTTAACTGATTGGTGTTTTGAAAGTATGCGGGAGACGGTTTTTGATATTTTAACCCCCTTCAAGAGATGTTTTTCAAGAGTGTTTAAGAAATCCTTCTTATTTAACCTTTTTTCAATCTTTGTATACAGTTCGGTGTATAGGATATCAAAATGGAGTTGAATTTGACTAGCATGAACCATGCTTAAGTCATAGGTAGAAAATAACTCACCGCATAAATTGCTATCCTTTCTATATTCATGCACCTTATCAATATACTTAATTAAAAAAAATGTTGACTCAAAGTTATAAATAGTCATGTCATCTAAATTGTATGGTAACTCGTATTGTTCAAAGCATAACCTTATAATTCTTTCTAATTTTTCATTATCGTTATTTTTTAGGAATATTTCAGCTAATACTTTTTTTGCTGCAATATCATCTGGATGTTCTTCTATCTGTTGTGTAAAATCTTGAATTGCCATTTCCGTTAACTTGGTATCAATTGACCATTTGTGGGCCAAAATTGATAGTTTTAGATTAGTGAGATATAAGTCTCCAGGGAAATATATGAGCCCATCTTGTATTGTAGATATAGCATCAAATACTTTATTACCTTGATAAAGAGACAGTGTTTTATGATAAAATATAGAGCTCATATCAAAACCTGTTTGAATAGCAATATTCATTGCTTGATCATATAGCTCTACTGCATTAAGAGGAGATTTTCTTATGTCGCGGATCATTCCTGCTTTAGTTAGAACTGCTTCAATTAGCTCTGGGTTAATACTTAAAGCCTGATCAAGGCAAGAGAACGCTTTTTTATTTTTACCTAACTCACAATAACATTGTGCTAAATTCTTCCACGTCTTTGCATCTTTGGGATTTATTTTTAACACTTCACCATAATTTCTTATGGCATTATTAAAATTACCTATCGCTAAATCCATATTTGCATAATTATAGTAGTCTAACCAATCCCAACATTCTCCATGTAGAGCTTCTTCATGTATTTTTTTTGCATCTTTAACAAGATTAAGGTTCTTTTCTTTTATTCCTTTCTCACAGAAAATACAGGCTTTAATTTTAAGGATATGATTGTTTTTCAATCCTTTATTTTCAAACTTTATAATGACCATTAAAGCTTGATCATACTGATACAAATTATAATAACTTAAAGATAATAAGCTGATCTCCCCTAATGTAGGATCCTTCTTGTTCTTTAGTTTTCCCACTATAGAATCATAATTTTTATTCTTGAAGAAATTTAATAATAAATCATAACTGACTTCTTCAGTAATCAAGTTTTCTAACACGCCTTTTTCTAAAGAGTTTAACCCTAGATTGATGATTATCTCATTTTTATTTTTTATAGTGATATAAATCTCATTAATACTTTCACCATTAAGAGTTTTATGAAAGGAGTAATTAAACGTTTTTGTTTCTGCTTTTTTATTTTTATTAAATTTCTCTAAAATTATGGAGTTCCACTCCCAGTAGACAACATCTTCAGATATAGAATGAATTATAAATATAGAGCTAAGTGTATTCGATAGATAGTTTATGGTTTTGATTGGCACGGGATATTTAAAGTTACCATCTGAATCGACAAGTTGATTTCTTCTGCTCTTAAGTTGAATGTGGCTTCTAATGTTTGTTGCAAAACCATCTTCGATAATTTCTAGAATACAATCAACACCATAATCGCCACCACTTTCTTTACGAAGAATAAATTTTTCAGATGGAATTATTGATTCTATTTTTCTAAAACTATCGGTTTCTTGCTGATGTGTTGGATAAACCTGAGGAAGCATTCCCATAATAATTACCTGTTTAAAAAACATATCTATGATTATTCTACTAATCGAAATAAAAGTAAAATTAAACATATCTCATCACCACAGCCCGCGCACTTGTGATATGTAACGCCCGCGCTTGTCTCTATACTCCAGAACTATCGTCTCTTTCCTAATGTACCACCGCGTCAGATAATGTCGAATGTTATAGGCAATACCAGCTACTGATCACAAATCGAACTTGTTTATCCAGACAGCTCAGAAAAATGAGTCATGTCACGTTTATCAGACAGAAAGCTCAACACAGAAATGTCTAATAAAACTACATAGGCTTTGGCCTGATGGTCGACATGTACTCATAATATTTTTGAGGTTATGAGTTATTCGAATATGGAAATGTTGAGTAAACTGAAAATCAGCTAATAAATGGCTGATGATGTCTTTGGGATGATCTATTTGCCTCAAAAGCTCACGTGCTAGGATATTAAAATTCATTTTTCGCTCAAATAAGAAGTGTTAAAGGTTTTATTTGTGCCTCATTTATTATAAGACCTTTTAAAATATCAAAATATCAAAATATCAAAATATCAAAATATCAAAATATCAAAATATTAAAACCAGCCGGTTTTATAACAGAGCTTTTTTGTTCCTGACTGGGAGATTTGAACCTTGGCAGGCTTTTATATACTTGTCAATAAGTTATCCAACCTGAGTACATTCAAATGATTCATCAATCCCGCAGTAATTCAAAGAATAAGCACTAGCTTTTCTCAACAAGCTCAATAAGCCGTAAATAACGAGGATCCGTTACTAGGCTCGGTTCCACCTCTTCGATCAGTGCAAGCACTTTTTGTAACTCGTATGGTGGACGAGTGAGACTTAACGGTGTAATTCTGTTCATTAAATCCAGTGTCGTTTCAGGAAAGTAAGCTGTAATGGGCACTTTATTACCAAACTCTTGTGAGAATCGGTAGAATGGACGATTATCCGTTTCAACTGGTACCAAGAACATTTTCACTGCCTCGTAAACACTAGGAAAGCTATCGCCAGTATCATCAAGTAGACCTATCCATGCCTTCACCGAAGCGGTTGTCCTGTATCGGTGTTCTTTGGGCCAGTCCTCACTAATTAACGGAATAACATGTTTGGTCCAGCCGTTTTCGTTTTTCTGTCCAACCAAGCCCAACCAAAAAAGGAATCGATTTCGAGTCTCATCAGTCATTACTCGTAAAATCGAGCGTATTTCTCTTCGGGAAAGGCCTCCAGGTTCATCAGGGTGAAAGACTCTTAAGAAGCCTAACCACTGGGCGGCTACCACTGAATAGTCTCCTTCCCAGGAACACCTTTCGAGCCAGGGTATGAGCTTAAGCAGAAGGGGTTTGATAAGTCTGGCCAAGGGAGGTGAAGGTACATGACCATCATGAAGAAAGCCGTTCCAGGCTGGTTCCGAAGAGAGATGTTCAAAGGCCAACATCGGAATGAGATGTTCCTCTGTCCAGCTAGGGTCAACAAACATTAGCCAGTTCAACTTGCTAGCCGTTATTGCCACTGCATGGTCCGCACCTTCTCCCGGGGCCGTAAAGAGATGCTCGATACGTGACTTAATATAATCAGGAATAAGTGAACCGGCCTGCTGTTCTGCCCCAGGTATAGCTTGAAAAAGGGCTTGGGTACACTTACCTACAGGGCCGTTGATTGCATGACTGAAAGTGCGTCGGGATTGATTAATAACTTCTCCACCTCGGTGGATCTCACCAAGGCCGCTTTTCGTGGCATTAGCCTCACCGCTCAGTATGCCTTCAACGATACGATCATAAACTGTCCAACCGAGATCGGCATCAAATTTAAGAGTTGCAATTAAGTTTTGTTCGAGCCAACGGCTCAATGTATGACGTAATTCGACGATAACTGTGTTCGGGAGTCGTGCTACACGATTCAGAAATACCCACATCAGTCTGGGTTTAATGTCTGCAGGAAGTTCACTTATCATCGACGACCAGAATTCTTCAGGATAATCGTCAGTTTTTCCCGCAATCGTCAGCGCGGACAACGCTTTCCACGGATTTTCTTTTACTAAACCGGTAAAAGGCCGCTTCCTAGTAAAGTCATCATTTTCCTGCTTTAGTTCTTCTCTTGCCTTAGGAATTATTTCGTTTAAAGGAAGATCCAAAACTACATCTGGTTTTTCGTCCGTACCAACCCAGCCCGTGCGGGAGCCCCAGCTGATTACCACCGAGGTTGCCCAGCCGTCATTCCATGCAGAAATTCTTTTGATCATCACGGCAAGCCGATCACTATAAATTTCTGCCAGTTCACAGCCTTGCAGCTCGAGGTAGCGAGCGTACTTGGCTGCTAATACTTCCCTTTCTTCCAAGAATTCTTCATCAGACCAGTAAGGGAATTGATTGGGACCTGTCAGAATGCGCTCGATAATTTGGTCCTGGTTCTCATGAGAGAATTCTTTCCAGCGGTCTGCCAGTAGGAAAAGAAGCTCTCGAGTAACATTTGTGTCCCAGAAGTCCTTATGTTCTAAGGACAAGACTTCTTTGGCAACATGATCAGCCCCAAATACGTTCGTTTTACTGAACGCATACAGTTTGAGTTTCCTGAAGTAGTACTGTTCTGTTGCGGGCCAAATCGTTGCATGTGCATTTGCCAATTCAGGCCATTTGGCAGCTACTCGATCATAAAGTCGGATAAACCAGATAAATATTTCTGCAGATTTATTGAAGAATTCTTCTCCTTCGACCTCACGATCTGGATAGCAGCTAGGAGTTGGGAAGTAGAACTCCTCAATATCCTCCAACAGTCCTGAGGCAATGGTTAATTGCTTCTCAAGGATGTCAAATACCTGTAACAATACATCATCAGGGACGTCTATATCTTCGTTGTGTCTTTCAGTGAACACAACTTCGTATTGACCTAATTCACTTAAATGGATTTCCTCCCAAGGGCTCTTCGGCGGTCTGACATGCCCCAAGCCATACGGCGGTTTAATCTCCAGCCGCGGTGTCATAACCCTACGGAATTCTCGCAGGACGCTTGCAGTCCAACCTTCAGCATCAATACGTGCTTTCAGTTCATACCAACCATTATCATAATGATAATTACGAGGATCCTGATGATGTTCAATGATTAGATTCCAGATATGACGAACACCCTTATGAACAGAGCCTAAGTAGCCTGTTTGCCATTCAAACTGTTTTAACAAATGTGGATGGAGTCTATTCTGCCGGATAGCCCACCAGGCGATTACCGGACTATCGATTGATTTGCCAAGCCAAGTGATGAGATGGGCAAGCCTTTTTGGAATTGTTTCGAAGGGCCCAGCAAGCCGATGAAAATCATGTGGGTTATTATCTTCATCCCTCCAGATAATGAGATTATCGTTTCTGATGCCTTTTTTACGCTCATCGTCAGATATATCTTTCAGATCGTCATCGAGTCCATAAGCGTCTTGTGGATCAAACGTTTCTGCATCAGCTTCATCAAATTCGCTATATCTTTTCTTCTTTTTGGCTGATCGAATATTCGCATCCATTACACATATCCATTCTGGATGTGGGCGCGGCTCTGCTTCGGCGAATAATCTCGCACCTTGTGCGGTGCGAAGAACATGAGCGACCTGACCACGCTCATGGGGAGTCAGAATTTTCGGGTCTTGCTGGCTTTTAGAGATTATAGAAGCTCGCCATCTACGTGGGTCATCTGCTCGTTCTGCCCATGCTTCCATACTCTTCCAAAACACAGGATGGTCGGAATAGGCTATGGCTGTAACTCCTCGATCACGCCATTTGGCTTCGATCTCCTCAGGAAGTCCACGATCAAATGCATAGAGTCGGGAACGGTCATACTGACCATCATGATTGAGTCCCTGAAGAAGATATTTGACCGGTGGATCTTCTGCTTGATAGCCAACCAATACAACGATGTAGTGATCAAGAAGAAGTTTGATAAAGTTGGTAGCCCATCCTTCTGAAAGATAAGCACGTCCAAAATCTGCACTACTCAACACGTAAGGATGATTTTCAGAGGCAGCCTCCACCAGTCGCCCATGCAGATACGTTATTCCCTCAATTTTCGAACCGAAGTTCAGGTCAGGAAATGCTGGCGGAACGTGCCTGGTAAGTTTCACTCCCTTTTGACCTACTTCGAATAATCGGTCGAAGTTCGTAGTTACAATCTGCGGTACTCCACTCTTGTTTGAGGAAATTCGTTTGATCAGAGCATGCTCGTACCCAATATCTTCGTTAGCTTGAGGAGCATTTAGACGCTTAGTGACAAGAGCATTAACTTCATCCTTGCCATATTCAAGGTGGAGCAGGTTGAAAATTTGGTCGAGAGGGACATTCGCCGCAGATTGGTCGTGTAGCCATGGGCGAAATGCAGTCATGATTTCTGAGTCGCATGGTGGGTCAAAGCATTCAATTACGTACCGAGTAAGGTCTACAAATGTTGGCATTCCAGATGATAACGAAACACCAGCACCACATAGAAATACGACTCGACCAGTATCACAGCGTTCTAAGAGGATATCAGGTATGGAGGGCCCTTCAGAATGGAATCTCATGAGCTTAACTTATCAAGGCGTTAATTTTATTCTTAGATTTTACTATTTTTAGCAATGTGATGAAACCTAGGGGGTATTAGAAATTCTTTGTCATTCCAGTGATATAATTCAAAAGGAATGAAAAAATGATTCAGTCTTTCGATTTCGACAATATCCTGAAAACAATTCAGGATGGTTAGGCTATGACGATATTAATCACGACGAATAATTTAAACACTTCTTAGCCGTAGATGAACTGACCCATCAAACTAGAAGATCCTGCCCTTTATTTTGAGCCGACCTACGACTCAGATGCATGCTTGGGTAGGAACAAGTGCTTGTAGTGATCCCCTTCAATGCAATCTTTTGACCAGAAACTTGCAGCTCTTTGTAGATGAAGCAAGATTTAACTCCTGACTTTTAGGCTTTACTCACTTACCTCTGATAAATCCGACTGTTAGAGGTGATTCAGATAACCCCATATACTGACACAACTCTTAATTTAAAAAAAGCATTAGTAGCCAAAGTGTAAGTGGCATCATATCCCCTATTGGCAGCCTTGAGAATTAGGTAGCAACTTTAGATTGTAATTAAAACAATAATCTTATTGTGATACCTAAAACAATCTGCTTACCTAAATCCATTTAAAAGGATGTTTTTGTATTGATACTTAGGCGCGTTAGGTTGTGATTTCAATCGCTTTCGCAGCATGGGGGAGTAAAATCCATTCTGATTTTACCTTATTTCAAGTGAGTTGAAACACGTACTCACTTACTTTTTCACATAAGTGTCAAGTAATGAAACCCATCAGCCTTTCGCCTCAATGAGATTGAACTATGCCTTAATCTCATTTCACCTCACATGAGCAGAATCGTTTTCGCACATCCAGCCCACGTTTGTGCTATTAGCATCTTAACGCTAGCTCTATTACGCTATTACGGTGGGCTTAGTAAACTATCGTAAGTTGGCAATGCCAGAACTTACCTGAATAATTCCAGAAATGTTATCTGAGCCAAAAAAAGAGCTTGCTCTACTCTGATTAGTATGGTTATAGTTTTCCGGCATCCGGTGTCAGGACGTTAATCCTGACAACTCAGAAGACGACACATGGTGCCCCAAACATCTTTCTTGTGCTATTAGTCTGACTCACCTTTTTTCCAAACATTGGATATAACCAGTGTCTTTCAAGAACAATGATGGCTCAAGCGGGGAAGCCGAAATATTTACCAATACTTTCAGAGCTGGTTGCACCATCCCTGTCCGGGCTACCACTAGCGAAATTGGCATATCCGGTGGAAACCCTTACCCACTTCTCTTGAAGGAGTCTGCCACCATGCTGGCTACTACCCCACTCCAAAATTTCCCTAAATTCGAATATCGTTTTCTGGTCCTGCCACACGCTGACATGGCGACTAAACCTTGCTGCGTCTCTGTTAAGGTTTCTACCGAACTGGAAGCCCGATGCATACTGGCGCCTCATTTTATCCTGTTCTTTGCCGCCTAGGAGGTACGTCATGCATAATTCTCTTGACCTCGTTGACGCGATGAACAAAATCGAATGCCTAGCCGCTGCTGCTCAGTTTCTGACGAGCAATGAAGAAGAGCGCATGGTTCAAATGGAACTGCTCAGCATCATCGAAGATACCGCCCGTAAGGCACATGATTTCAAAGGAGGTAGCGATGCGTAACTATTTCCAGATCAAAGGCTATGGCATCAATAAACGCGGACTGATAGTAGATATCAGCTATCAGATCATTCCTTCCACCAACAAACATACCACCGCAAACGCATTACAGAAGGCGGAGTAAGATGGCCTTACCCACGTCACCTCAATGTGCAGGAGATAGCAGCATGACCCATAGTCAAATGTCCCTTGAGGAAGTAATTAGCCGAGTACAGCAAGCGCAGACGGTGCTGTCTGTCTGGATGAAAGCTCTAACCACTGACGACGGTAACGTGCCGGACATGGTTGATTCAGTGATAACCATTCTGGACGGCCTACCAGATGCAATCGCACTTCAAATGGAGGAACCAAGCATGAGCCATGAGACCACTCTCCCTGAGATGGCTGAGAAAGCATGCCAAGCAGAAATCATTTGCCGAATGTTGGAAAGTTACCCGCATGAGATGACTGAGCCTGAGCTTGAAGCTATTTACTCCTTGCTTAGCAAATTAATCGGTAATGTTGCCTATTGGCTGGTCGAAGAGCTGGCCCGAAAAGGAGGCAGGTAATGGCTATCGAGTTCACTGAAATCGACCAGCAGGCGGCGGAATTGAGAAAAGCACGCTCTATTCTTTCTTTGATTACGGATAGCCTACCTAACACCGATGAGAACGAAGAATGCTCATGGGCTATTACGGCAGCATACAGCATCGTTTCCAATGTTATTGAGGCGCTAGATAAAATAGTTTCCATCCACCTACAGGAACTCCATGAAGGAAATAATAACTATGAGAGCTAACATCACTAACAACGTTCACCTCAATAGATTAGCCGACAGGTTTAAAAGTCTCTGAAAGGAAAGCACATTAAATAAAGAGGGTTTCAGGAGCTGACTGGAGAAGAAAACATCAGAGAAAAGCCCTTACGGCCACATGAGTTACCATTTCCGATTAAGATAAATCCTACTCTGGCGCTACCGCCTCTCCCATACTGATAGATGATTGGTGCTTATAGATTCGGATAACTATACTTTTTCCAAAGGCTTTCGATTGGCCTTAGGATTAATCTGAATGACAACTTTTGGGGATGGAGATAAATATGAAAAAAGTAGCGATTACCATTCTTTTGGCGCTAGCTCTGTCTGGTTGCGACAAACCGAAAATTGATGCGTCAAATGATGAATCAATGAAAGAATCAATTCAAAAGGTTAGAGAATCTTTACCCGAAGATAAGAGATCTCAGTTTGATGATGCTCTTATGATTGTCGCATTTAGCCAAATAAGTATGCAGGACCTTATACAGGGAGGAATGAGTGATAACTCATCCATACTTGAGGACAAAATGAAAGATTCCTTGGCAGGTAAGACTGGGGATGAAGTGATTACCTACGCTGATACAGTCAAGAAGGAACGAGCCGCGAAGGAAAAAGAACAAGCTCTGCAAGAGATAAAAGAGCTAGAAGAGAAACAGCAAGTCTCAAATAAAAACCTTGAGCAACTGAAAGCTTTCAAGGTGACAAGATCTCGGTTCTATTTTGAAAAGCAACAATATGGCAGAGATCAGCCGGTCATATCATTGAGTGTGGAGAACGGGACTACAAAGTCTGTCTCCACAGCTTACTTTAAAGGCGTTATTGCTAGTCCCGATAGAGAAGTACCTTGGTTTAGCGACTCATTCAGTTACCAAATTTCAGGCGGCCTTGAGCCAGGTGAGAAAGCTGATTGGGATTTAGCGCCAAACAGATTCTCAGATTGGGGAACAGTTGATGCTCCCGCGGATGCTGTTTTTACCGTAACAGTCATTCAAATAGATGATGCTGAGGGTAATTCAATTTTTGGCGATACCTCATTCAATGATGAAGATGCCTCTAGACTCGCAGAACTCAAAGCGAAATATCCTGAGGATACCCACTAAAAATGGACTAAAGTAGCCCACCGCTAGGTGGGTTATTTTGCGGAATGTTTCCATTTGATGTGGGCCGCTTCCAGACCGACCAGTGAGCCATCCAGACGTAAATCATAGCCACAAATGGCACACGGTAGTGATAAGCACGCAAAACTACATCACGAAAACGTGGATCACGGCTACTTGACTTCTTATTAATATCAAAACCGAGTCGTTCAGAAATAACAGATAGAATAACTGTTATCGAATCATATTTTCGCAAGGATAATTTATTGGTCAAGATATTTTCACCAAATTAAAAATTTTCATAATAAATTATTAATTCATCTTCTCCTCCAATAAATTATTTAAATGAATACAAATTCATTTACCCACAGCATAATTATGTTGCAACTATTATACGAAGTTACGAAACATTATAAATTGCAATTATTACCAATCAAAACTTCATTATATAAAAACAAATATCTAATTAGATTGGCATTATAAATAAAAAAGATAATCATATTAAACACCTAACAATAAATCACTTATTTTCTGTGCTAATCAAGATAATTTGTATTTCTCTCAAAATACACATAATAATCATTTGCACTGGTGGTTTTAATATGTTAATTATTTTCACTTGTTAAGATTTATTTTTTCTCTAACACATCTTGAACTACTTATGTAGTTGAATAACATAACATTATTATTACTTTTCTCAAAATATCAAGAGGAGACTGTTATGGCATTACAAGAAATTGGAAAGATGAGTCTTAAAAACTCAGGCGGATTTATTGCTAGAATCCAATTTAGTTATATGGATGGCGACGGTGAAAAGCATTTAAGTAATAAAGGTAATGATATTAATCTTGGAGCAACAAAAACTGCTGATCCAGGCGATCTTGGCGTTCCTGATGGCGCAATGATTTTTATGCATGTGTCTGTAGTATGGGGAAATGATAATGAAGCTCGTCAAACTTTTTTATACAAAAAAGGAAGTCAATCAACTGCGAGTTATGTTATCAGTGGCACGACATTAAATAATGATCTCGGCTTGATCGATGTTTCGTAATACATATAGGCCCTCCATTTTGGGGGCCTGTTTTATAAATTAATCACATTTCACATCTTATCCCTTCAATTACAGCACACCTGATAAAACTAGAAATTTAACTTTGTGGAAACCTTGGATTCTCCTTAATCTAGTAAACACTTCTAACTTATTTAGTGAATAACTCCCAAGAATCTCGTTACTTAACCAATACTTTGCCAGCCAGTAGAACTAT
This sequence comes from Photorhabdus aballayi, assembly GCF_026153155.1. Taxonomy (NCBI): domain Bacteria; kingdom Pseudomonadati; phylum Pseudomonadota; class Gammaproteobacteria; order Enterobacterales; family Morganellaceae; genus Photorhabdus; species Photorhabdus aballayi. Next base: position 11,675 of record NZ_JAPFCD010000020.1, read on the forward strand.
GTTGAATATTATGGAACTCTCAATAACCGGTGCAAAGTTAAGTTATTTCTGCACAACCCGCCTTTTCCTGAAAGGACATCTATGACCATGACAAATTCATAGTTTTCCAATTATCTCTAGTAAGCTATTTTAAAAATACGTATTGATGTTAAAATTTTTGTACCATTTCTACAGATGCGAAATCATATTCTTAATAAACTATTACAAAGAACAACCCGATTGATTTTTTAATCTGTATTCGCAAACGCGTAGCACTGTCTATTCAGAAGGAGAGCTTATGAAATCAAGAGCTGCTGTTGCATTCGGACCAGGCCGCCCCCTTGAAATTGTTGAAATCGATGTAGCCCCGCCCCAAGCCGGTGAAGTGTTGGTCAAAATCAGTCATACCGGCGTGTGTCATACGGATGCCTTCACCCTGTCAGGGGATGATCCGGAGGGCGTTTTTCCTGTCATACTTGGGCATGAAGGCGCTGGCGTAGTCGTTGAGGTTGGCGAAGGCGTAACCAGCGTCAAACCCGGTGACCACGTTATCCCTCTTTATACCGCAGAATGCGGAGAATGCCTGTTTTGCCAATCAGGAAAAACCAACCTGTGTGTAGCTGTGCGGGCAACTCAAGGGAAAGGCGTAATGCCGGATGGCACAACCCGTTTTTCCTACAAAGGGCAGCCTATTTATCATTATATGGGATGCTCCACATTCAGCGAGTACACAGTGGTAGCCGAAGTATCACTGGCAAAAATCCACCCGGAAGCAAACCATGAAGAAGTGTGCCTACTGGGCTGTGGTGTCACTACTGGCATCGGCGCAGTGCACAATACCGCGAAAGTGCAATCCGGTGACTCTGTCGCCGTCTTTGGACTCGGCGGCATTGGCCTCGCCGTGATCCAAGGCGCTCGTCAGGCAAAAGCTGGCAGGATCATTGCCATCGATACAAATCCGGCAAAATTTGAGCTGGCAAGACAGTTCGGCGCCACCGACTGCCTGAATCCGAATGATTACGATAAACCTATCCAACAAGTCATTATCGGGATGACGGAATGGGGAGTAGATCATACTTTCGAGTGTATTGGTAATGTCAATGTGATGCGTGCTGCGCTCGAAAGCGCACACCGTGGATGGGGGCAATCAGTGATTATTGGTGTGGCTGGCGCTGGACAGGAAATCTCAACCCGACCATTCCAACTGGTCACAGGTCGTTCGTGGCGAGGCACTGCCTTCGGTGGTGTCAAAGGCCGTAGTCAGTTGCCTAAAATGGTGGAAGAGGCAATGAAAGGTGAAATTGAGTTAAAACCTTTTGTTACTCACACCTTACCGCTCGAACGCATTAATGAAGCATTCGATCTGATGCATGAGGGAAAATCTATTCGTACAGTCATCCATTACTAAGCTGTTCTGAGGGAGTTAAAAACCATGCTGTAATAGGTAGTTTTTAACAAAACAAGAAACGATAGCCCCAGGTTCACCATGAAATGAGTGAGCCTGTATGTTTTACAGAGAGGAAAAAGAATGGAGAGGATTGAACGCCACACTTGTTTTGGGGGATGGCAGGATGTTTATCAGCATGAATCGGCCGTACTTGGCTGCACCATGAATTTTGCAGTCTACCTTCCTCCTCAGGCTGAACATCAGAAATTACCTGTGCTGTATTGGCTCTCGGGCCTAACCTGTAATGAGCAGAATTTCATCACTAAAGCGGGAGCTCAACGCTACGCTGCCGAACAGGGTATTATCCTTGTCGCCCCAGATACCAGCCCTCGTGGTAAGAAAGTTGCAGATGATGACGCTTATGATTTAGGTCAGGGCGCCGGTTTTTACCTCAATGCAACACAAGAACCTTGGGCGCAGCACTATTGCATGTATGATTATGTGGTGTCAGAGCTACCAGAGCTGATCGAAACACACTTCCCGGTAACAGCCGCACGAGCCATTAGTGGTCATTCTATGGGCGGTCATGGCGCACTGATGATCGCACTACGCAATCCAGATCGTTACCACAGCGTATCGGCCTTTTCACCGATTGTTGCTCCCTCTCAGGTTCCTTGGGGAGAAAAAGCTTTTCGCACTTATTTGGGCGAAGATCGTGACACATGGAAAACCTATGACACAATCGAGCTGCTAACCAATAGCGCCAAATCATTGCATATGCTAATTGATATCGGTACCGACGACCCATTTCTTAAAGAACAATTACGTCCTGAGCTGTTGAAGAATGTATGCGAAAACAGTGGGCATTCCTACACGCTGAACCTGCGCACCGGTTATGATCATAGCTACTATTTCGTCGCCAGTTTTATCGGCGAGCATATCGCATATCATGCCAACGTATTGAAGGGAACTTGTTCTGATAATCAATAAACCACACACAAGTCCATCAATTTTTTACTATAAAGGATGCTCAAATCAATACAAGTTCAGACAAAAAGCCCGACATTAAAAGGCATTAAGGAAGTTTTTTTACCACATGTATCTTGGGTCAATCCTGTAAAGTAGGCCGCTGGTTTGAAGTGAGTTCTCCAGCGGCATCCTGCCAAATCCTGCAACAATTTTATGAAGAATCACTGGAATAACTTATTAAAAGGCAGAAGATATAGGGAACAAACTTTTCATCGATGACAAAATAAAAAATGCGATTCGTCATAAATAAATTGAATAATATCCCATGTAAGATATTGGAGAACAAAACACCCAATGAATTATTTTTAAATCAAAAAATTATCTTATAGTATAGATAAAATCATTTTCACTTATTATACCAATATACACACTTTAATAAATCATTCACCCAAGATGATAAATCTTAGTCATAAACCCACTAGATAATTGACTACGAAAAAATCAGGATGGCAAAACATCTAATGAATTATTAGAGAAATATGAAACTATTTACTAACAGTGTAATTATGTCGCAATTACTATGCAAAACAATTGAAATTATTACCAATAAAAATAATAAAGTTATTATTGTATAAAAATAACCATCTCATTAGATTATATTGTAAAGAAAAAATAGGAACCAGATTACATATCTAATGAAATAAAATCGCTTATTCTGGTATTTATCAAAATAATTTTTGTTTTTGCTAAAATGCACATAATAATTATTTGATCTAATGGTTTTAATATGTTATTTATTTTTACCTGTGAATATCTATTTTTTATTTAACACATCTTAAATTGCCTATGTATCTGAATAACTAAACGTTATTAGTTTTTTCTCAAAAGGAGACTGTGATGACATTGCAAGAAATTGGCAAGATGAGTCTTAAAAATTCAGGTGGATTTGTTGCTAGAATCCAATTCAGTTATATGGATGGCGACGGTGAAAAGCATTTAAGTAAACAAGGTAATAATATTACTCTTGGATTAACCGATACCGTTGACCCAGGCGATCTTGGCGTTCCTGATGGTTCAATAGTTTTTATGCATGTATTTGTAGTATGGGGAAATGATAATGAAGCCCGTAAAGCTTTTTTATACAAAAAAGGAAGCCAAATACTTGCTAGCTACGATATCAGTGGTACGACATTAAGCAATGATCTTGGTTTAATCGATATTTCGTAATAGATATAAACTTTTCATTTTTAAACTGCCTCCCTATGTACGGATTAGTGTCCAACATTTGGGAGACAGTTCATGCTTGCACTCTCTCACATTCCGAGCCTGAAAACACGTTTATCAGGCATTGTTCCTAATATTTCAGTCACTCTTCTACATGTACACCATCACACCAAAAGTGTGTTAGTTAGTAGCGAAATTCTTTTTTGTGATTTGAGTTATAAAAATCCATTTGAAAAAAAATAGTTCTGTTCATCTCCAGCACAGTACTGTTACTTTAGTATCTCTGTATCTTCTTATAGAGCTCCGGTATTAAATCATTACCTATTATTTGGTTGGAAATATAGAGGTGAAGACTTGAGCGATTTTATATTCTCGAAAAACCATCTGAATCCCTTTCAATCTCAGTTGGAGGAACTTGATGCAAAATTAGTTCCTATTGAGGGAGAGGTTCCTTCAAAGTTAAAAGGTACTTTCTTTAGAATTGGTCCCGGTCGCCTGCACAGGGGAGACGAATATTATAATCATCTATTTGATGGGGATGGGATGATATTCAAAGTAACGTTCAGTGATAATGGGGTATTCTATAGAAACAGACATGTATTAACAAAGGAATACTTAAGAGAGGAAAAAGCTCAAAAGTTACTGTATCGCTCAGTTGGAACCGTCCCCAGAAAAATAAAATTCAGGATGAGATTTTTTATTATTAAAAATACGGCAAATACAAATATTGTGTATCATTCTCATAAACTTCTGGCGTTATGGGAAGGAGGGATGCCACATTTAATTAATCCTGTAACTCTTGAGACAATTTCAAAATATGATTTTTCTGGAAAGCTAAGAACACGACTTTCCTTCCTTCCCAAACTTAACCTTTGTGAAGCACCATTTACAGCACATCCTAGAAAAATATCAGATGATGATAATTTATATGGATTTGGCGTGACATATGGTATTGGATCTAAGTTGACGCTATACAAAATAGACAGTGCCGGCGACCTGACTGTTATACGCAATATTCAGCTTAAGAAAAGGTACTTAATTCACGATTTCATAGTGACAAAAAATTACTTTTTATTTTTTTTAGGTGGGCCGCATATAAAACTTACGTTGAGGAATATAATTGGCAATGAAAGCATCCTTGCATCCATGAATTCACGTGAAAGTGAAGATAGCAGGATTCTTTTAGTTTCAAGAGAATGCCATGATGCGAAATTCTATGATGCAGTTCCTGGATTTATTTTCCATTTCGTAAATGGCTATGAAGATGCCAATGGGAATGTGATTTTCGATGCCTCATTTTGGAGGTCATTCCCAGTATTTACACACAATATATTTGAAAATAATAGCTCAGAGCTTTGTCGTTTTACTTTATGTACTGCATCCGGGAATATCGATAAAGAAATTTTATTCAGGGGAAATACTGATTTTCCAGCCATAAACCCTATCGTCTGTGGTAGAAAGCACAGATATGCCTGGTTCGTTTGCTGGGGGGATTCTGAAAGTGAAGAGAAATCAATAATTAAATTTGATTTTTTTAACAAGAGTGTATTAAGCCACAGTTTTGATAATGATTTGCCTGAAGAGCCTGTTTTTGTAGCCAAAGAGGATTCTGTTAAAGAAGATGATGGTTGGCTTATTTTTAGGGTTTATGTCGAAAAATTGCACTGTACAGATATCGTGGTTTTAAATGCTGATGATCTCTCAGTAGTGTGCAGATTACGTTTGCCGCACCATATTCCAATGGGAATGCATCACTGCTGGATAAATGAAGTTATGCTGGAAGCCTAAAGCCTATCATTGTTTTTCAAATGGCTTAGTGAAATTATTTACGTGATTCGGGAAATATTTATGAACGTTAATACTGCACGCGTTATGAATTACGAAGAGACATTACTGGAGCTACAGAGTGCGCTACAACAGCACCTGGAACTGGTACTTCCTTCAGGAGCCCCGGATGACAAAGTCTGCGCAGCCATGCGAGAAAGTACGCTGGTGTCTGGAAAACGTATCCGCCCCCTCTTATTGCTGCTCATAATCCTGGATCTTGGAGAAAACCCCAAGAAGACTGACTTTCTACAACTGGCATCTGCAATTGAAATAGTGCATGCAGCCTCATTAATTTTAGACGATCTTCCCTGTATGGATAATGCTGAGCATCGGCGCGGACACCCAGCTATTCATCGGCAGTATGGTGAAAGTGTCGCGATCCTAGCGGCTGTAGCCTTGCTGAGCCGAGCTTTTGGCCTCATTGTAGAAACAAACCTTCCTGAATACGATAAATCTGCTGCTGTCGCCATACTTTCCCATGCAGTTGGTTTAAACGGTCTTGTCCAGGGGCAGTTTCGCGATCTGAATAATACATTCTGTACTGGTAATTATCATACCATTGCGACCACCAACAATTTAAAAACCGGTTTGCTTTTCGACGCAACATTTCAGTTAGCGGCAATTGCTGTGAATGCACCTGATATAACTCGTCAGGCATTGCGTCATGTATCACAGCATTTGGGGCAGGCGTTTCAATTACTGGATGACTTGAACGATGACCAGAATAATACAGGTAAAGATATGTATCAGGATAAGGAAAAGTTAACAATGGTTACACTGCTCGGAAAATCTAAAGTGCATGAACATTTACGCAGGCACATCAGATACATTGATAAATATTTGGCAGTAGTGGGTCGCAGAAATTTAGCCTCACAATATTTTATACGATACTGGTTTGATAAAAACATTGCGATGTTTAATTAATTTCAACCTTGGCCTGAAAAAAATGAAAAATATCGATCACACTCAGCGTAAAAATGAGCATCTGGATATTATATTCCATTCCCCTCAAACTGAGACCCAAGTAAGAACGGGGTTTGCTGAGCGGGGAGCAGATAAAAGTCGCCTGCTTTTGCACAGGAAGCGCCGATATTGCTGCGCTGCGTACCGCTGTTCTGCTACCAACATGAATTTTTCCACTATGACTGCATATCTTTAACCTCTTTCAACAAACACGAATTTCCGTGATGTATATGACTCTCAATGAGATTAGTAACTTTGTGATTGTCGGAGGATCAACAAAATGATGTACGACTGGGATCTGATTTTGGTGGGGGGAGGATTGTCCAACGGGCTGATCGCGATGCGTCTTCAACAGTGTAAACCACATCTGCGAGTGTTGCTTATTGAAAGTACAGAAATAATAGGAGGTAATCACACATGGTCATTTCATCAACATGATCTTACTGAGGCGGAACATGGATGGATTGCACCACTGATCACCTATCGCTGGTCAGGTTACGACGTAATTTTTCCAGCATTTCAACGCACATTGCCACATTCATATTTCAGTATCACGTCCCAACACTTTGCAAACATACTCCGAGCATATTTGGGTAAGCGTATACAGACTCGTTTATTGGTAAAGGAGCTGACTCCACAGAAAGTTTACTTACAGGACGGCTCGGCTCTAAGCGCAGGCGCAGTCATTGATGGGAGAGGCTGGCGACCGGGGCCATTTATGGGGTGTGGTACCCAGGCATTTTTTGGTCAGGAATGGGAACTGGAAGAAGCGCACTCTTTAACCCACCCGATTTTAATGGACACCAGTGTGGGACAGGATACAGGTTATCGATTTGTCTATGTCTTGCCGTTTTCCTCAACTCGTCTGCTGATAGAGGACACTCACTACGTTGATCGGGGACCACCGGATAAGACCTTGTCACAGGCAACTATCGCAGAGTACGCAAAGAGGCATGGCTGGAAACTGGGGAAATTAGTTCGAGAAGAGAGCGGTTGTCTCCCGATTACACTTACAGGGGATTTTACCTCTTTCTGGGCACAACTAGCAGGCCAGCCCACCTGCGGGTTACGCGCAGCTTTGTTTCACCCCACAACAGGCTACTCTCTGCCACACGCCGTTCGGTTAGCAGATCGTATCGTTGCTCTGCCAGAGCTTACCGATACATCCTTATTCATTACCCTCAGGGATTACGCACGACATCAGTGGCAACACCAGCGCTTTTTCCGTCTTCTAAATCGCATGCTCTTCCTGGCTGGGAAGCCACAACAACGTTGGAAAATGATGCAGCGTTTTTATCAACTTTCCCCAAATTTGATTGCACGTTTTTATGCAGAGCAACTTAATGCCGTCGATAAAGCCCGGATTCTCATAGGTAAACCTCCGGTGCCGATAAAAGGCGCCCTAAAGGCAATGTTTAAACAACACAAGAAGCTTCAGGGTTTTTATCATGATTAAAGCGCTGGTAATTGGTGCTGGGTTTGGTGGGCTGGCGCTGGCAATAAGGCTCCAGTCCGCGGGGATTCCGACATGTATTTTGGAACAACGGGACAAGCCGGGTGGACGCGCCTATGTTTATAAGGAACAGGGGTTCACCTTTGATGCCGGCCCCACCGTAATCACCGCTCCCAATGCCATTGAAGAATTGTTCACACAGGCTGGTAAACGTATGGCTGATTACGTCGATTTACTTCCCATACGCCCTTTTTATCGGCTCTGTTGGGAATCGGGCAAGATATTTGATTACGACAATGATCAGCAACATCTGGAAGCTCAAATTCATAGGTTCAATTCAGGTGATGTCAACGGATATCGACGCTTTCTGGACTATTCCCGGGAAGCCTTTAATGAAGGCTACCTAAAACTTGGAACAGTGCCCTTCCTCTCTTTTCGCAATATGCTGAGTGCGGCGCCACAGTTGGTACGTCTACACGCATGGCGTAGTGTTTATAGCCATGTGGCGCACTTTATCAAGGATGAGAGTCTGCGCCAGGCATTTTCATTTCACTCGCTACTGATAGGAGGTAACCCCTTTGTTGCACCTTCTATCTATACTTTGATCCACGCACTGGAACGAGAATGGGGGGTCTGGTTTCCGCGTGGAGGAACCAGCGCCTTGGTTGAGGCAATGGTGAAATTGTTTACTGACATTGGTGGAAAAATTGAGCTTAATGCAAAGGTAAAACGCTTCACCACCCATGACAATCGGGTTACAGGTGTACAATTAACTGATGGACGCAATATGACATGTGACGTTGTGGCCTCAAATGCCGATGTTATTCACACCTATAAGCACCTATTGGGTCAGCATCCGGTCGGAATGGCCCGCGCCCGAACACTGGCGCGTAAACGAATGAGCAACTCACTGTTCGTGCTTTATTTCGGTCTGAACCACCACCAGGCCCAATTAGCCCATCATACAGTTTGCTTTGGTCCACGCTATAAGGAACTCATCGAAGATATTTTTTATCATGACCGACTGGCGGAGGATTTTTCGCTCTATCTCCATGCCCCCTGTGTTACTGACCCATCCCTTGCTCCTCCGGGATGCGCAAGTTACTACGTTCTGGCCCCTGTACCACATCTGGGGACAGCTAATCTCAACTGGGATATAGAGGGGCCGCGCTTACGTGACCGTATTTTCGCGTATCTGGAAAAGCACTATATGCCAGGTCTGCTCAAGCAATTAGTCGTTCATCGTATCTTTACCCCATTTGATTTTCGTGACCAGCTAAATGCCCATCTAGGTTCGGCCTTCTCCTTTGAACCGTTGCTGACACAAAGCGCCTGGTTCCGACCACACAATCGGGACAGCCGTATTGATAATCTGTACCTCGTCGGCGCAGGCACACATCCTGGAGCGGGTATTCCCGGCGTGATTGGATCAGCAAAAACCACAGCCACATTGATGTTAGAAGATATCGCCAGATGAATCCCACGCTACTTAAACACGTTACTCAGATAATGAAGCAAGGCTCAAAAAGCTTTGCCAGTGTCACTCGACTTTTCGATAGGGCAACACGGAACAGCACAATGATGCTGTACGCCTGGTGCCGTTATTGTGATGATATAATAGACGGGCAAGAGCTGGGGAGACGAGTAAGCAATGTTGATAAGTATGACGCCCACGAGAAACTTCAAATGCTGCAATGCCTGACGAAGCAGGCTTATGATGGTTTACCGATGACCGAACCTGCTTTTGCAGCCTTTCAGACAGTCGCTCTGAGTCATGAAATCCCTCAGCAACAGGCCTTCGAACATCTGGAAGGATTCGCGATGGATGTACGCGGTGATCCTTGCAGAACGTTGGATGACACTCTGAGATATTGTTACCATGTCGCGGGAGTGGTTGGACTGATGATGGCAAGGGTGATGGGGGTTCGCGAGGATAGTGTGCTGGATCGGGCCTGCGATCTAGGAATTGCTTTTCAGTTAACTAATATTGCTCGAGATATTATTGAGGACGCAAAGGCCGGGCGTTGCTACCTTCCGCTAGAATGGCTTTACCAAGAAGGGTTAATGCCGGACACACTTATTTATACCGAAAACCGTCCTGCGCTAGCTCGGGTGGCATCCCGATTGATTGCGGAAGCGGAATCTTATTATACCTCTGCCCTGATAGGGCTTGCTGGTTTACCTTTACGTTCAGCCTGGGTCATAGCTTCTGCTCATAGTATCTATCGTGAAATCGGCATTAAAGTGCAGCAAGCAGGAGTACAGGCCTGGGAATGCAGACAAAAAACCAATCGTAGAGAGAAAGTTACCTTATTAATGACCGGCGCAATGCAGGCGTTTACATCTCGGGTGGCAACAATAACGCCTCGCGATCCCAAATTGTGGCAGCGGCCTCATTAAAACTTAATGCCGCTTCGTTGTGAGGTACCCTGTATTTTGTCACCTCAGCAGAGATGTTAACTAACCAACTTAGGTAATCCCGTATTTCTTTGTAAGCAAGATGCATCCCACTTAGATTTCATTTACGTTCAATTACCACTCTCACCGAGCAGGCGCCAATATTGTTGGATATAGCAACCTTCTAACAATAATCGCTATAAATATTGGTATGACTCCTGAATAACCGTGAGTCAAAGACATCCCGAAACCCACTATGAACTATGATTCAACCAATCAGGCTTAACCATATGAGATTTGCAATGGCTGGCGCAAAGTAGGTTATTTCTCCGCAACCAGCCTTTTCCTGACATGCTGCACTCTACTCCCTCTTTCGAGGGTTCAAACCCATTGCTGGGTAAGGATTAGTCAGGTTCGCAATAGGCATTCCAACAGCCTATGCTTATCACATCTAGACATGATAAGCACTTGTTTTAAAAAGCAAAACGGCGAACTCTAGAATGGAATGTCATCATCAAAATCCATTGGCGGCTCATTGCTCTGTGGAGCAAAAGATTGAGCTGGACGTGAAGGAGCGCCACCACCGCTGAACTGCTGAGATTGTTGCTGTGGTTGCGGCTGCTGTGGCTGTCCCCAACTTCCGCCTTGCGGTTGGCTATCCTGGAAATTACCACCAGCGCGGCTTCCCATCATTTGCATGGTGCCGCCCATGTTCACCACCACTTCTGTGGTGTAACGCTCCTGACCGTTCTGATCCTGCCATTTGCGGGTTTGCAGAGAACCTTCAATATAAACCTGTGAACCTTTACGCAGGTATTCTCCCGCGACTTCTGCCAATTTGCCAAACAAAACAACCCGGTGCCATTCAGTCTTCTCTTTCATCTCACCGGTCTGTTTATCGCGCCAGCTTTCAGAAGTCGCCAGAGTAATGTTAGTCACTGCACCGCCGTTTGGCATATAGCGGACTTCCGGGTCTTGCCCCAGGTTACCGATTAAAATAACTTTGTTTATGCCTCTGCTGGCCATTGGGAATACTCCTGATGAAATGAATTTCTACAATTATTAAGTAACGCAGTTTAACATGCGACACTAAAAATGAAACGCAGCCGCTTTAAAGCAGACTTTGCGAAGCTCACCGTACTTCCATGTTGTCATACCGTACTTATTACATTATTTCACTTAAATACTGTATATCTAATCAGTCAACTCTGTGTAATAATAACTCACTTATTATTATATACCCTATGGATTTCAAGATGAATCGCGGCGGCAAGGGAGTGAATCCCCGGGAGCATAGCAAACTATGTGACCGGGGTGAGCGAGTGCAGCCAACAAAGAGGCAACTTGAAAGATAACGGGTATATGCACGTATGAATAATCCGGGAAATGATTCATGGATAACATCGAAGTTCGGGGCGCACGTACCCACAATCTCAAAAATATCAATCTGATAATTCCCCGAGACAAGCTGATCGTTATCACGGGCTTGTCCGGCTCAGGTAAATCTTCTCTGGCATTTGATACGCTTTATGCTGAGGGACAGCGTCGTTATGTAGAATCGCTTTCAGCTTATGCGCGTCAGTTTCTGTCGCTGATGGAGAAACCCGATGTTGACCATATCGAAGGATTATCCCCGGCCATTTCCATCGAGCAAAAATCTACTTCCCATAATCCACGTTCAACCGTGGGGACAATTACCGAAATTCATGATTATCTACGTTTGCTGTTTGCCCGCGTAGGTGAACCACGTTGTCCAGAGCACGATATTCCATTGGCGGCACAGACGGTTAGTCAGATGGTAGATAATGTGCTAACACTGCCAGAAGGCCATCGTCTGATGTTGCTGGCGCCGATCGTCAAAGAGCGAAAAGGCGAGCATACTAAATTGTTGGATAATCTGGCGGCACAAGGTTATATCCGTGCTCGCATTGATGGTGAAGTCTGTGATCTATCTGATCCACCGAAATTAGAATTACAGAAAAAACATACCATTGAAGTCGTTATTGATCGCTTTAAAGTTCGCGCCGATCTGGCGCAACGTCTGGCGGAATCTTTTGAAACAGCGCTGGAACTTTCAGGCGGTACCGCTATTGTCGCCAATATCGATGATAATACAGCCGAAGAGCTGATTTTCTCTGCTAACTTTGCGTGTCCTGCATGTGGCTATAGCATGAGTGAGCTGGAACCTCGCCTATTCTCTTTCAATAATCCAGCCGGTGCTTGCCCAACTTGTGATGGTTTAGGTATTCAGCAATTTTTTGATCCTGATAGAGTCATTCAGAATGGTGATATCTCTCTAGCTGGTGGAGCAATTCGTGGCTGGGATCGTCGTAATTTCTACTATTTCCAAATGCTGTGTTCATTGGCGGAACATTATAAATTCGATATCGAAGCTCCCTTTAATTCCCTTAGCGCCAATATTCAGAAAGTGGTGTTGTACGGTTCCGGTAAACAATCCATCGAATTTAAATACATCAATGACCGTGGCGATACCACGGTACGCCACCATCCGTTCGAAGGTGTACTGCATAATATGGAACGCCGTTATAAAGAGACGGAATCCACCGCCGTTCGGGAGGAACTGGCGAAATATATTAGTAATCGCTCGTGTATTTCCTGCCACGGAACCCGCTTACGTAAAGAAGCCCGTTACGTATTTATTGAGAATACCACTCTGCCGGAGATCTCAGATTTCAGTATTGGCCATGCAATGGATTTCTTTCAAAACATTAAACTCAGTGGTCAACGTGCGCAAATTGCTGAAAAAGTATTGAAAGAGATCCGCGACCGTCTGAAATTCCTGGTTAATGTCGGTCTGAATTATCTGACTCTCTCTCGTTCTGCCGAAACTCTATCCGGCGGCGAAGCTCAACGTATCCGCCTTGCCAGCCAGATTGGCGCAGGTTTAGTGGGCGTGATGTATGTACTTGATGAACCTTCTATCGGGTTGCACCAGCGGGATAATGAACGCCTGCTGGAAACGCTAATCCACTTGCGCAATCTGGGAAATACCGTGATTGTGGTTGAACATGATGAGGACGCCATCCGAGCTGCCGACCATATCATTGATATCGGCCCCGGCGCAGGTGTACATGGCGGTGAAATCGTCGCGGAAGGCACAGTTAAAGACATTATGGTGAGCAAAGAGTCACTGACAGGTCAATTTCTGAGTGGCAAACGGGAAATTGCCATCCCAGAAAAGCGTATCCCGGCTGATCCGAAAAAAGTGCTGAAACTGATCGGAGCGAAAGGCAATAACCTGAAAAATGTGACGTTCAATCTGCCGGTTGGGTTATTTACTTGTATTACCGGGGTTTCTGGTTCCGGTAAATCGACGCTAATCAATGATACCCTGTTCCCCATTGCCCAACGTCAGTTAAATGGCGCGACCAATATCACCCCTGCACCTTATATCGATATTCAAGGGTTAGAGCATTTCGATAAAGTGATTGATATTGACCAGAGCCCGATTGGCCGAACTCCCCGCTCTAACCCGGCAACTTATACCGGCGTATTCACACCCGTCCGTGAATTGTTCGCTGGCGTACCTGAATCACGCGCCCGTGGTTATACACCCGGACGATTCAGTTTTAACGTCAAAGGTGGGCGCTGTGAAGCTTGCCAAGGTGATGGTGTTATTAAGGTAGAAATGCACTTCTTGCCTGATATTTATGTCCCTTGTGATCAGTGCAAAGGTAAGCGTTATAACCGTGAAACACTGGAAGTAAAATATAAGGGCAAGAATATCAATGAAGTATTGAATATGACGATCGAAGAAGCTCGTGAATTCTTTGATGCGGTTCCTGCTCTGGCCCGTAAACTGCAAACTCTCATGGACGTTGGTCTTTCTTACATCCGTCTGGGTCAGTCAGCAACAACGTTATCAGGCGGTGAAGCGCAGCGAGTAAAACTGGCACGTGAACTATCTAAACGCGGAACTGGGCAGACGTTATATATTCTTGATGAGCCAACAACAGGTTTGCATTTTGCTGACATTCAACAGCTATTAGCGGTTCTGCATCAATTACGCGATCAAGGGAATACCATTGTGGTTATTGAACATAACCTTGATGTGATTAAAACCGCTGACTGGATCGTGGATCTTGGCCCAGAAGGAGGTAGCGGCGGCGGCGAAATCCTGATTTCTGGTACACCAGAGGAGGTCGCCGAATGTGAAACATCACATACTGCACGTTTCCTGAAACCGATATTGAAAAAAGAAGCATAATTCGCAAACAAGGGGCAATTTAAGCCCCTTTATTTCTGACGACGATTTCTCAAACCTTTGAGGTAGAACCCCTTTAACCAACTTGAGGATGGAACTTAAAGCATAACGCAGTTGTTTTACCCACGGCTTTCCCAATAATGGCAAGCAATTTTCGCTGCCAGTTCAGCGTTATTAAGTACCAACTGAATATTGGCAGATAGGCTATCACCCCCAGTTAACTCAGCCACTCTGGATAACAAAAACGGCGTACACGCTTTTCCAGTTACTCTCTGTTCTATGGATTCTCGTACTGCCCGTTCGATCGCAACGTTGATCTCCGCTTCCGGCATGGCGTATGGTTCAGGGATAGGATTGGCAATCACCAAACCGCCCTGTAATCCAGTATCCCATTTTACTGCCATCGCCTGAGCTATTTGTTCTGGGGAATCCAGACGAATATTGACGGGGAATGGGCTGGTACGACAGAAGAACGCCGGCAAAACATGAGTCTGATAGCCAATTAATGGTACACCGTGAGTTTCAAGATATTCTGTTGTCAGGCCAAGATCCAGAATGGATTTAGCACCAGCACAGACTACCGCGACACTGGTTTTCGCTAACTCCTGTAAATCGGCAGAAATATCAAAAGTCTGTTCCGCGCCACGGTGCACACCACCAATACCGCCGGTAGCGAAGATTCTAATCCCGGCCATAGCAGCAATAATCATGGTAGAAGCAACCGTCGTCGCGCCATTTTTTCCGGCAGCGATAACAAAGGGTAAATCACGACGACTGACTTTAGTTATCTTGTCACCTTCTCTACCTAAAAACTCTATTTCTTCATGCGACAGACCGGCTTTCATCATCCCATTGATAACAGCAATTGTTGCAGGAACAGCGCCATTTTCCCTGATTTTCCGCTCAACTTGTCGCGCAGTGTTTACATTTTGCGGATAAGGCATTCCATGAGCAATAATGGTCGATTCCAACGCTACAATCGGTTGATGATTCTCTAAGGCCTCTGTAACTTCTAGGGAAATATCCAAATATTCATTGCTAATAGCATGATTTTTCATGAGATTGTAATTCCAACAGTTTTTGGACACTGCCATTTGACAGATTTGGATTATTAGTAAATTCGCAAGAGAGCGTGAGTGCAGAGCATCCTTGGGCAAAGCGAACACTTTCTGCTAGTGTCATATTTTCTAGCCAGCAGTTCACCAGTCCAGCCATCATGGCATCTCCGGCGCCTGTTACATTGACAATCTTGATACTGATGGGAAGTGACCACCCCGCCACGCCATTACTTTCACTAAAGTAGACACCCTCTACGCCCATGCTGAGTACTAACCGCTGCACACCTTGATCGTGAAACCACCGCGCCACTGCCGGAACATCGGTAGGTTGGGTAATTTTCATTCCACTCAGTGCTTCCGCTTCCAAACAATTAGGTTTTAAGGTGTGGATATAGGAAAGCCAGTTTTTAATCTTAGGTGCTTTAAATGCGGATACTGTATCCACAAATACCGGCACTGTTCCGGCATTAGTCAACAGCCAAACCAAAGCTTCTTCAGATAAATTGCAATCAATAGCCAATACACCAGCATGCTGAATAAGATCACAATGATTCGCTAACAACGATGGCGTCAGTTTTTCCAAAATATGCATGTCATTGATGGCGACTAACATCTCACCACCGTCATCTAATAAGGAGACATATGTCGAGGTATTTTCACCATAAAGCTTATAGCAGTAGTCGATATTAACGCCTGCGCATCTGGCCTGATCCAGTAAAGTGCTACCATAGAAATCATCGCCAACAACAGAAATAAGATGACATTCTTTACCTAATAACGTGATATTTTGGGCAATATTTCTGCCTACACCACCAGGGGTACATTTTATTTTTCCTGGGTTAGAATCTTGATAAATGAGTTTATTTGATGCATAACCGCAAACATCCATATTAATAGAACCAACCGCTACTACATAATTGTGGTCAGATAAAATATAACCTTTCCCTTTTATATATCCCTTATTCATTAAATTCATAATATGACCAGCAACACCTGAGCGACTTATACCTAAAATATCGGCAATTTCCTGCTGAGGAATTAACGGATCTCGTCTCAGAAGTTGCAATATTTGTTTTTCCCGATTCGTCATTTTTAGACACTTGTTTGTTCTTAAACACACGTTTGTTTTATGTGTTAAAAACAAAACAGTAAAGCAAGATTTTTTATTTTACAACGAAGTTGAGAGAATGATCGTAAGAGTATATGACTGGATTTTCAGCCTGATTTTATGTGATAACTATCAAGTTAAATCCGGTTGAAAAATCATTTTTTCTGAATATTAATAATCAACCGGTGTTTTATGCTAGAAATAAATTCAATAAAACAAAGCACTAAGTAAACCCTTATCGAAGGCTAACAAATGTTTGGATATACCTTGAAATGGTGAAAATTATTTTTCACCATCTGAAACATGTTTCATTAAAAAGTGATCTGTTTCACATTAAAAAATATACTTCATAGCCGAAAATATCCGCGAACAAATTATATATGCTGAGATTAGAACAATTCTCACGTTAAACTTCACCCTATAAAGAATAAATATAAATAGTTTAACTCTATTACACTTATAAACAAAAATGCTTATAAACCTCTTGCTCATATAAACAAAAATGTTTATATTTATTTTCAAGTTAAACAAACAGGAGGAGGCAGTGAAGCAAAGCGAGTTTCGCCGGTAGCTTAAAGCTCAAAGAGAAGAATTTAAAGATGGGACTAACCATTTGAAAGTTTTCTTGAACGGTAAGCAAACCACGATGCCAAGGCACCCTAGTAAAGAAATCCCAGAACCGCTGAGGAAATTAATATTAAAACAGCTAGGCATCAAATGACAGACCGGCCCTAAGGGGCTGGTTACTCGCATAACTTCACTGAGTAAAATATGCGATACCCAGTAAAATTCGAACATGACGAAACAGGTTGGGCTGTGATATTCCCAGATATCCCAGAAGCCTTAACAGGCGGAGATACTAGAGAAGAAGCGTTAGCTATGGCGCAGGATGCTCTGGTTACTACATTTGATTTCTACTTTGAAAACCGGCGCGAAATACCAACACCATCGACTGAAGGAGAAGCTTTTGTCGAAGTACCAGCCAGTATAGCGGCTAAGGTTTTACTGTTGAATACGATGCTTCAAACAAGAACAAGCAACGCAGAGCTTGCGCGGTTATTGGGAACCCGACCGCAAGAAATTCAACGTATAGTGTCATTAGGTCATAGCACTAAAATTGACACCATCGCGAATGCGTTAAATGCCTTGGGAAAACATCTAGAACTTGTTGCCATTTAAACATCACCATCAAATAGTCTTAAACCTTGCCACAGCAAGGTTTAAGTAAATGACTAAATTTAAATTACGGCCTAATTACCATTTATCTCGATAGTCAAATGATATTTGATACCAATATTTATCTGTTTCAATGTTATTTTTAAAATATGATTCAAGTGTTGGCACCCATTCTTTTTTTACATCTAATGCACCATTATTAATATTATCTTCAATAGGAAGCCCTAATTTTTCTATTACTGAACCATCATCTCCCAGATCTCTAGAATATTCCTCACCAATAAACTCTTCCGTTTTTCTATCAAACCACGCAATGTTTAACTTTAGTCCCATAACTTACCTCATAAAAATTTTTTAATGCTACATTTTAGATCAGCCGCTGCTAATTGCTTACCTGTTTTATTAAACAAAAAGTACACATTAATACTATATATAAACACAGACAATTAAAGTAGAAACAGATCGATCTCAAGCAATTAATTACCGCAAATATTAAACCTGACAGCCTAGTCTACACAGATAATTTTGCCAGCTATGATGTATTAGATATATCCGATTCTAAACACTATCGAATAAACCATAGCACAGAGTTTGTAGACGCTAAAAATGGTCAAAATCATATCAATGGGATAGAGAATTTTGAAACCAGGCCAAACGTCATATGCGTAGATTTAATGGCATACCAAAGGAGCATTTTGAGTTGTTTCTCAAGGAATGTGAGTGGAGATTTAATACACTGGGTGTAAAAGACCAATTACACTTTCTAAAACAAATAGTTAAAGGTAAAATATAATCGCTATCTAGGACAACCCCTTAAATTCTATTTTTCTTATAAATATCAGGACGAACAATTTGCCAAACAAAGTTATCTGATTTTACCGGCGAATAACCCGTCTTTTCATATAACCAAGGAGCTGTGGTAGTAACCAGCATAATTCTTCTGAGCTTTACTATTTGAGGATGTTCCAGACAACACTCCATCATCCAACGTGCTAATCCTAACCCCTGATAATCATCCAAGATAAAAACATCACATAGATAACCAAAGGTCGCGAAATCAGTCACAATACGCGCAAATCCTATCTGCCGCGAATTTTCGTACAAACCAAAATTTAAGCTATTTTCAATTGATAAATTCACAGTTTCTTTATCAATTCCTTCTGCCCAACTCATTTTTGCCAGAAACTGATGAATAAAATTAATATCTAATTCATGTTTATCCGTAGAAATAATATAACCATTCTTTTCCCAACGATTTAACTTTTCCATTTAGCTTCCTTATTAAATAAAACGATATTAATTACCCTTTAATCATAATAATCAAAGAATAGCATTCGTCAAGATATATTATAAAAATTTTCTCGTAGAGAAACCCAAGTTATAATAAGTAATCATCATTTTTTTAAGTAAGTAAATTCAATAAGCTAATGATGAAGTGTATTCGTTATTACCATCAAGATAGGATTATATAAAGAACTGACTCTCTATTCATCATATAGCTCAATCCTTCTAATCGCTAATCCTTACCTGACATATCGGGTTCAATTCAAACAAGGTAGCTTTATACTCTGGTGATTGATATGTAAGTTACCGTTTTTTAGCTATAGTAATAATAAATACATTATGTCCATTTTTTTCATCTTCCTTGATATTTTCTATAGCTTCTTTATTATTTTTTTCCACCTTTTCTAAGTCATTCCCCGGATTCACTAATCCATCCCAAATAGCATCTAACCTAGCCTCAAATTTTCCGGTGTTACAATGCCAAATAAACCCTTCAATACGTGAAATTACTAAATTCTTATTAGTGGCAATTTCACAGACTCCAATTGCCGCTTGAGGTGTTAACTTCATTATCACGCTTCCACCTAAGGTAAAAAATTCATTAGGATTAGTATAAACACGCAACTTATCTATAGATATACTCATTTTATTTACTCCACTTAATTCGACTATCAGCCTTCCAACCAGAATCCGTTTTATCCACTATACCCGTTATCTTTCAAGTTGCCTCTTTGTTGGCTGCACTCACTCACCCCGGTCACATCGTTATCTATGCTCCCGGGGATTCGCTCCCTTGCCGTCGCGATGCATCTTGAAATTCATAGGGTATATCTGAGTAACCTCTCCCATTCTATCGTTTACTACTATATATCCATTCGTGATATATCGTTTGACTAATAATTACAGGTCAAAATAAAAATAAGAATAAAAATATTAAAATTCAATTAGTTGCAGAAAAAAGCAAGCGCACCATATTATGGTGCGCTTCTAAAAAGGGATGTACTGCTATTTTACAAATTATCGATCATTATCATCAATAACAGATTATTTATATTAGAATCCATTATTTATTTACCGCCGCAAATGTCTCAGCAATACGTGCAACATTACGATGGTTAACACCTGCCATACAGACTCGGCCATTACCGACCAGATAAACAGCAAATTCTTGGCGCAAGCGATCCACCTGTTTCTGACTAAAACCGGTATAGCTGAACATCCCGCGCTGTTTCACAAAATACTCAAAGTTTTTCTCTGGTAATACGGTTTTCAACGCATCCACCAGCACCGTGCGCATTTCCAAAATACGCAAGCGCATATGTTCAACTTCTGTCAACCATTGTGCCTTCAAAACAGGATCAGTCAGTACTTTCGCCACAACCTGCGCACCAAAATTCGGCGGGGTAGAGTAGACGCGACGTACACCCGCTTTTAACTGCCCAAATACCCGCTCTTTGGTCTGTTCATCATCACAGATGACAGACAAACCACCCACGCGCTCACCATACATAGAAAATATCTTGGAGAAAGAGTTGCTCACCAGACAAGGCAAACCGGCTGTCGCCATAGCACGAATGGCATAAGCATCTTTTTCCATACCATCCCCAAGCCCCTGATAAGCAATATCAAGGAATGGCAGTAATTCTCTCTCTTTAACAATCTGAACAACTTGATCCCATTGATCATTGGTCAGATCCGATCCGGTTGGGTTATGGCAACAAGGGTGCATCACAATAATGCTTTTTGCCGGCAATTTCCTGAATGTTTCCAGCATTTCATTGAATTTTACCCCTTTAGTCTGTGTATCAAAATAAGGGTAATAGTTCACCTTAATACCAGCCCCCGCAAAAATAGCGGCGTGGTTTTCCCAAGTTGGATCACTGCACCACACTTCTGAATCAGGGAAATAACGATGCAGAAAATCAGCACCGATTTTAAGGGCGCCAGAACCGCCCAATGATTGAATCGTTGCCACTATCCGCTGTTTCAATACCGGATGATCTTTACCAAATAACAGTTCCTGAACCGCAAGACGATATGATTCCAATCCCTCCATCGGTAGATAAAGAGAAGCCGTCTGTGACAACGCTCTAAGCTGTTCTTCTGCGGTAGCCACTGCCTGCAATTGCGGAATCACACCCTGCTCATCGTAATACAGCCCGATACTCAGATTAATTTTTTCCGTGCGAGGATCTTTTGTAAACTCTTCAGCCAGCGAAAGAATAGGATCACCAGCATAAGCATCAACATTCTGGAACATCAGGCTCTACTCCTTATCAGTCAGTTATTTAATAAACAATATAACCTACAGCATTATTCGTCCAGGTATTCCATCACCACTCTGGAAGTGAGTTTGGTCACCAGTTCATAAGTAATGATACCAGTGCATTCAGCAATCCGTTCCACTGGCAGCACATCTCCCCAGAGCACCACTTCATCACCCACTTTATCTGTCGCATCTGGCCCTAAATCAACAGAGATCATGTCCATTGAGACACGACCAGCAATCGGCACTTCACGACCATTAATATGTATTGGCGTTCCCGAAGGCGCACTGCGCGGATAACCATCACCATAACCAATAGCCACAACACCAAGATAAGTATCACGTTCACTGACCCAAGTCCCGCCATAGCCAACCGATTCACCAGCTTTATGCTTACGAACAGCAATTAAGCTCGACTTTAAGGTCATTGCTGGGATCAGGTTAAAATCCGTGGCCGTTTTATCAGACAATGGCGATACACCATACATCATCAGCCCAGGACGCACCCAATCTTGATGGACTTCCGGCCACAACAGGATACCTCCCGATGCATCAATGGATTTTTCTCCCGGTTTGTCAGCACAGAAAGCCTGAAAACAGGCTATCTGCTGGCAAGTGGTGTCTACCGTTGGCTCATCAGCTCTGCCAAAATGGCTGACAATATTGACGGGCTGTTGCACATTTTTACAACGACTTAGCCGTTGATAAAATTCTTCGGCATCTTCCGGCCTTACACCTAAGCGATGCATCCCGCTATCCAATTTCATCCATACTTTTATCGGATGAGATAATTTAGCCTGTTCCAGCGCTTCCAACTGTTCAATGCTGTGAACCACGGTTTCAATATGGTTAGCAACCAATGTTGGTAGATCAGCCGCACCAAAGCATCCTTCCAATAACAGAATCGGTTTGACAATACCACCATGACGCAACGTCAATGCTTCACCAATTCGCGCTACACCGAAACAATCGGCGTCATCCAGCGTATGTGCTGTCTCCAGTAAACCGTGGCCATAAGCGTTTGCTTTCACAACTGCAATCAGATTGCTTTTAGGGGCGATCTCCCTTACCCGTTGCAAGTTATGTCGCAGAGCGCGGCGGTCAATAACTGCGGTTGCCGCTTTCATTCTATTCCTTAAATTTATTGATTCTTTGGTAGTTAATACTTATTCGTCGTCATAACTTGGTCCGGCGTAGTTATCAAACCGCGACCATTGACCATTAAACGTCAGGCGAACTGTACCGATTGGACCGTTACGTTGCTTACCAAGAATAATTTCAGCCACACCTTTCATGTCGCTGCTCTCATGGTAAACCTCGTCACGATAGATAAACATAATGAGGTCGGCATCCTGCTCAATAGAGCCGGATTCACGTAGATCAGAGTTAACTGGGCGCTTATCTGCCCGCTGTTCAAGGCTACGGTTGAGCTGAGAAAGTGCAACCACCGGTACTTGAAGCTCTTTAGCCAAAGCTTTTAGTGAACGGGAAATCTCCGCAATTTCCAAAGTACGATTATCAGATAAGGCCGGAACCCGCATTAATTGCAGGTAGTCGATCATGATCAGGCTCAATCCGCCATTTTCGCGGAAGACACGCCGAGCACGGGAACGAACTTCGGTAGGCGTCAGGCCAGATGAGTCGTCAATATACATATTGCGTTTTTCCAGCAATATCCCCATCGTACTGGAGATCCGCGCCCAATCTTCATCATCAAGCTGACCGGTACGGATACGGGTTTGATCCACCCGTGAAAGGGATGCCAGCATACGCATCATGATCTGGTTGCCGGGCATCTCAAGACTGAAGATCAAAACAGGCTTATCCTGCATCATGGCTGCGTTTTCACACAGGTTCATGGCGAAAGTGGTTTTACCCATAGAAGGACGCGCAGCCACAATGATCAAGTCTGATTTTTGCAAACCTGCGGTTTTCTTATCCAGATCCTGATAACCGGTTGAAACACCGGTTACACCATCGTGAGGACGTTGATAAAGTTGCTCAATCCGCTCGACGGTTTCTTCAAGGATCTGTTCTATTCCTTTCGGCCCTTCATCTTTACTAGCACGATTTTCAGCGATCTGGAACACCCGAGATTCGGCCAGATCCAATAATTCTTCGCTGCTCCTGCCTTGAGGATCATAACCGGCATCTGCAATTTCATTTGCAACTGCGATCATCTCGCGGACAACAGCACGTTCGCGGACAATATCCGCATAAGCATTAATATTAGCCGCACTTGGCGTATTTTTAGATAATTCGGCCAGATAAGCAAAACCGCCTACATTATTCAGTTCCCCACTCTGCTCAAGGGATTCCGATAATGTAATCAGGTCGATAGGGTTGCCCATCTCCAGCAACCGCTGCATTTCAGCAAAAATGCGCCGATGTGGACGGCTGAAAAAATCATTGCTAGTAACACGTTCGGAAACATTATCCCAACGTTCATTATCCAGCATTAAACCGCCTAACACAGACTGCTCTGCTTCCAAAGAGTGTGGCGGAAGTTTCAGCCCTTCCATTTGGCGATCTTTCGGTTCAGCCATTTTGTTGTGAGTTGATTTTTTTCCCGCCATGAATCCCGCAATAATCTACTGATAAATCTGCAACAGCACATGAGTATACGCTATGAAGTGCCTTGAGTAATTACATATAGTTTGTAATTATTTCTGACACATTAAAGCCCGTTTACAATCAGTTCAACTACTACGCGCACACACATTCCCCTTATATTGATGAGGTTGAGTCATGGCAAAACATATCGAATTTTCCTCTATTGGCGGCCCCGAGGTCCTGCAATATTCTGAATTCACCCCCAGAGCTCCTGCTGACGATGAAGTACAAGTAGAAAATAGAGCGATTGGAATCAATTACATCGACACTTATATGCGTAGCGGACTATACCCACCGGCACAATTACCGAGCGGTCTTGGCACTGAGGCCGCAGGCGTAGTGACCAAAGTGGGTTCCGCTGTGACTACCATAAAAGTGGGTGATCGTGTAGTTTATGCGCAATCAACTTTAGGCGCTTACAGTGAAGTGCATAATGTCGCGGAAAGCAAAGTCGCTGTTCTGCCAGATACCATCTCCTTCGAACAAGCCGCTGCTTCTTTTCTGAAAGGGCTGACTGTTTACTATCTTCTGCGCCGTACCTACAAAATCCAGTCAGGCGAACCCTTTTTGTTTCATGCCGCCGCTGGCGGCGTCGGGCTAATTGCCTGCCAATGGGCAAAAGCTTTGGGTGCAAAACTGATCGGAACGGTTGGCTCTGATGAGAAAGCACAACGCGCTAAAGATGCCGGTGCATGGCAGGTCATTAACTATAACCGTGAAAATATTGTCGAACGGATTCATCAAATCACCAACGGTGAAAAAGTCGGTGTAGTTTATGATTCTGTTGGTAAATCGACCTGGCTGGATTCACTAGACTGCCTGAAACGCCACGGGTTGATGGTCAGCTTTGGCAATGCATCCGGGCCAGTTACCGGTGTCGATTTAGGGATTTTAAATCAGAAAGGCTCACTGTTTGTTACCCGCCCTTCTATCGCCGGCTATATTTCAACTCGCGAAGAATTGGATGAGGCGAGCAAAGAATTGTTTGATCTGATTGCCAGCGGCAAAATTAATGTGGATGTCCCAGAAAATCAGAAGTTCCCGTTAAGTGAGGCAACAAAGGCACATCAGATTCTAGAAAGTCGAGCAACGCAAGGATCAAGTTTACTGCTCCCTTAGCGGTAAGATGAGCGGGTTATTAACCAAATCAACAAGTCTAATTCCTCATTATGCCGCAATTGCCTGCACGAGTAACCTTAGACCGGAGAGCAATGCTGGCTGAATATTTGAAAGATAAAACAAAACAATACCCCTCCTGGTAGGGGTATCACACCTCAAACAGGTAAGTAACGATAAGATTGAGGCGCTGTTATCCCCTGACCAAGCATATTTAAAGGCAGAGGTTTATCGTATTTTTTAACATTACCAATACTAATTGCAACAGCCTTTTCTCTTCCTTCAAAATAACTATCAAAAAAATCCTTTGTTGTGCCCGCAAATTGATGAGTCATCTCCCATACAACAGAAGGAGCATCAGAAATAATATCTTCAATTTCAAACTCACCAACAACCATTCCGATCGGCATAGTCGCATATATAACAACAGATTGAACTTGATTATTTTTAAAAGCAACTTTCCTAAATTCAAATTTCTTTGAACCATCAAGTATTCTATCAACATATTCTGGTTTAATTGACAATAAAACTTTCATTAACTTCACTCAGTTTGATAATATTATTAAATTGATCATCAGTTAATTTCATTATTCCCCAATAATCATCATTATTTAAACCGACTTCATTAATGAGTCTATCACGAATAATCCTTTTGGGTAAAGCCATATTATAAGTAAACCTTACTATATATGGATATTTTCTTCTTTTATATTCTTCAATTAATTCTCTTTCACTAAAGACACTAAACTTACTACAATAATCAATATAACTTTCTAACGTTAGGAACTCATCAATAACTCTAACTTCTTCAACAACGCAAATTGAACTAATCACAGATCTATATCGCGCAGGTCCTTGTCCATCAGACGTTCTATATATAACAATGATATCCCCTCTCTTCATATGAAGGACATATTTCATTTATATTTTAGTGCTCAATTCTCATATATAACTGTGCCTTTAATAGCAAAACGAGCGGATACTACATCCGCTCAGTCACCATAGCTAACGCCTGTTCCACAACAGAAATATCCGCTCCCGATTTGTGTGCATTCTCACTAAGATGACGACGCCACTGACGCGCCCCCGGAATTCCTTGAAAAATACCTAAAATATGGCGGGTAATATGACCCAGATATGTTCCTTTTGATAGTTCTTGCTCTATATAAGGATAAAGCGCTTTGACCACGGCAACGGTATCAACCACCGGCATTGAAGCATCAAATAATTCATGATCAACCTGTGCCAGAATAGACGGGTTTTGATAAGCCTCACGCCCAATCATAATTCCATCTACATGTTGTAGATGCTGTTTCGCTTCTTCCAACGATTTAACACCGCCATTAATAGCAATCGTCAATTGAGGGAAATCTTTTTTCAATTGATAAACTCGTGGGTAATCCAGCGGTGGAATCTCACGGTTTTCTTTTGGACTTAAACCAGAAAGCCACGCTTTACGAGCATGAATGGTAAATATATTGCAACCACTACGTCGCACAACGGTATCAATAAAATCACACAGGAATTGGTAACTGTCTTGTTCATCAATACCGATACGGGTTTTAACTGTCACCGGCACATTAACCACATCCTGCATGGCTTTGACGCAATCAGCGACCAGTTCCGCTTCTCCCATCAAGCAAGCGCCAAAACGACCATTTTGTACCCGGTCAGAAGGACAACCGACATTTAGGTTAATTTCATCATAGCCACGTTCTTGAGCAATCTTCGCACAATGCGCCAACGCTTGCGGATCACTGCCGCCCAGTTGTAATGCTATCGGATGTTCTTCTTCGCTATATGCCAGATAATCGCCTTTACCATGAATAATCGCCCCGGTTGTCACCATTTCGGTATATAACAGCGTTTGCTGACTTAATAAACGATGGAAATAACGGCAGTGACGATCTGTCCAGTCCAACATCGGGGCGACGGAGAAACGGTTAAGGCTATATTTAACCGTTTCTTTATCTTTTTCATTGAATTTAAAAGTTTTTTCAATTTCTTTACTTTGGTGCATTGCTATACTTTTTAGATTATTTTGACATTCTCAGTACCCCATAAATAGGGGGACCTAACGCGGAGAATAATATTAAATTATGGCCTACTATAGCATAGAGAAACGTCTCCGTACTGATGGCACTATCAGATATCGTTGACAATTGACGCAAAGAAGTATCGCAGGTGATTTATACCCTTCATCTTTCAAGCTGCTGCTTTGTTGGCTGCTTTCACTCACCCCAGTCACATAGTTCTCTATGCTCCTAGGGATTCGTTCACTTGCCGCCGCGCTGCAACTCGAAATCTATTGGGTATAATGTAGAACCGTACAGTTTGCTATCAGGAATATTTTTGGGGAAAGCGCGGAGTACGTTTACTACTTTAGTATAATTATTTCGGCTTTAAGGGATAAACGGGACCAAAGTCCCATTCCTTTTACTGATATTGAACATTGAAGTTAATAACCGCGCCACACGCTGCTGCATAACGTTCCAAAGTCTTCATACTTGCGCCAAGAGGATTTTTTTCAAGCCTATTGATACCTGATGGTTTGATACCAATTTTCTCTGCCAGCTCAGTCTTTGACATGCCAGAACGTTCACGCATCTCAAATAATATCTGTATCAGTTCCAACTCCTTGTCGGCTTCCTTATACGCAGCGATAGACTCCGCGTCATTCAACATCAACTCCTTCAATTCGTTCAGTGATACTGGTTTCATTTGAACTCCTTAAGCCTCATATGGGCTGTCTTGATGGCTGCTGCCGGGGTTTTCTCAGTCTTCTTCACGAATGCATGTAGCAGATAGATCTTCTGACCTCTCGCAAACGCATACAGTGACCGGGCAATGTCTTTATCTCCTACCCTTAGTTCAAATATACCACCGCCGATAACTCGGCTATGTGGCATCCTGAGAGCATTGCCTTCAATTGCCAGACGTTCTATTAACCTAAACATCCTACCACGTATCTGAGATGGCAATGTGGCAAGTTCAGTAGCAGCGGCTTCATGAGTAAGTATAGTATCGGCAATATCATTAAAAGCCGTCGCCTAACACAAGAAAAAGCCGCTCAATTGTTAGGCATGACTCAACCCCGTTTATCTAACATGCTACGTGGGCAATTCCGAGGTATCAGCGAGGCAAAAATGTTAGATTGCCTGAATCGACTAGGGCGTGACGTTCAGATTGTGATCGGGAAACCGCGCCGGACACCCGGTAGCCTTAAAGTCGTTTTTTCTTAATACAACTTTCACAATAGCCCAATCTTCTGGGCTATTTTTTACCTGCTGTAAAAAAACTTAAACCTGACTCCTGTCAACAGCTCCAGCTAATGCGGAACTGTGAGACCTTTATTCTAGCCAGTAGATCGGCAAATAATTATTAAGTACTACCTAATCAGTGCCAATATCATCATGCCCTTCTTCAAATTCCCATTGAATATTATATTTGTCTATAAAATAAAAATATCTGATCTTACCTATAATCTCACACGTTTCTTGTTTTAAAACAGCGTTTTTTTCATCCTCTTCGTTAAAGAAGATAAATTCATCACGGGTGATTTCATCTATTTTGTATGGCTTATATAATGGCGATGAATTTATTAATCTGACATCAGGCGAGTTTTTTATATGCTCAAATACACTATCTATATTTTTTACTCTAAGACAAATATGCCCAATACCTCCAATATCATTAACTTCTTTTATTTCAATCCTTTTTGTTCCAGTTGGATTATGATATTCCATTAATTCAATAAAAACCCCAGCACCAGGAATTTCCAGAAATGCTATTGATACATCTACCTGTTCAGGGTTATCAATAAAACCTGCTGATTTTGCAAAACCCTTATTTTTGAAATGAGGAAAGAATTGCCTAGGTATTGCCCCAAATAGATTTTTATAAAAATCTATTGCCGCCATCATATCATCTACAACAATATTAATATGACCTAATCCTTTAAAGTCTATCATTATCTTTCTCCATTAATTTATATAGAGTGTAATTCCACACGAAATAAAAATAATTAAATAAAATTATCAATCACATCCGCTAAAGTCAAGTTATAAATCATATAATAATAACTTAATCAATTGAGAAATAATCACTATAAAAATAAAAAACAATGAAAAAATTAGTTTACAGTAGATAATCAACAATTAAGATTTAAGTTTAAAGCCTGATATTCCCCCAAAAATCAAACAGATCAATTTTTGGGGTGAATCAAAGAAGTTGCGTCTATTTATCTCTCTGGTTTTTCAGGCCAATCAATATCCATTGCCTGTGAAACATCTATCCGATTAAGTTTTACCCTGTATTCTTTCCATGCCAATAAAGCCATTTTCTCTTCCTCAATCGCAATACCTAAATCAACAGCATCTTGCAGTGGTGCAATTTGATTTGTTGCCTCAGCAATGAGTTGTTGTTTTTGAAATTCAGCATATTGCCGTAATGCATCTTCCGTTGGCGGGGGAATATCTGCCCACTCCGGCAAACCTTTTTTATTGGCTACACGATGTTTTCCTTCTGGCGCATGATTAGCAGCATATTCCTGATAAATATCATCACCGACTTCTATAATATCATCCGGCAATGAACCAGCAGTAATATAATTTTGTTTCAATTCTACCGGGTAGAAAGCATTCGTTTTTGCACTGTAATAATACATAATTAATATCCTATCGCTATCCAAAAGAATGGGCTATCCCATTTGGCGTTTACCCAAGAATTTAATAAATCGAAAGATGAATGATCAATTACATTTACATAGCCAACAGATGCCCCCATAAAACCCATTTTACTTTGAATAGAATTAATATTGACGGCATAATGGGTATTGGAAAAACTAATCGGCAATTGAATACGCTCTATACGGCCAGCATCAATGACCTTAGTACGCCCCCATTGATAGATAACGCCGGTATCTCCACATTTCCACCAACCATTAATCGCTTTACTGGCAGAATTCTTATTACCTTTAGCATTAACTTGGTTATCTACTTCTTCTTTTGTGTACACCCCAATATCCACGGCATCCAGATCAATATTCTCAGATAATTCCTTACCATTCACTTGCCGAATGTTGGGCACTCTGCCATTAATATTCTCATTTAACGAAGTTATTATTTCCTGGACAAGCTTTTGCGTGACTGCCAGCGTATTACTATCGCCAAGTACATCTGTAAGTTGAATAACACCTTTTTGTGTTAATGAAGCACTTGGAATTTCTATTAAAGCTTTTTTCTCTAAAGCGGTATTTAATTGGATAGTGAGTTTGTCTATATCTCCATCATCCAAAACATCATCACTACATTGTGTAGCGATAAAATTAGCCACCACCGATGATATAGTTGACGACTGACGCAAGACCTTATTTAATAAATCAATGGAAATAACATTAGGGAAAATCCCCATATTCAATTCCTGACGTTCTTCATATTCTTCTTGGGAAACAATATTAGCATCAGGACCAACGGAAAAGGCTTTAAAGTCATTCTTATTACTCATGAGTTCTCCTTAAGGAAAAAACTTATGCTTTCATTAAATAAGACTTTGAATTAATGAAAATTAAAATATCCACCTAATTGCCGTATATAACTTTAGATCTTATTTAAATAATAGCCTTTTTCTGACAAGGAATGATGAAATATTTTTATAACTTAGATAAATTAACTATTTTCTTATAGTTAGCACTGTTTAATAGATCAATTACTTGTGAAACCCAATTTATGGCTAAGCTGTTCATTTACATTCAGCATCCGAATCCCCTCTGTTTTAACTGCTCTCTAAAAATTCAGGTAAGCAAATGAAATAAGCGACTATACCTTAATTTAAATTTTGTGATGTTCCTCTCACAACAAAGAATCGCCAGTTCCAATAGGCTTCGCCAGCTTATAAAAACATTCTTAAGGATTTATTAGCTTGAATTATCCAGAATAGGTCTATTCTTAATATGTGGACAAGTTCTATTGTCAATACTTATTAAACCTACTAAGTAAGGGAAAATTATATGCCATCAAGAAGAGACGTCATAGTTGGAGGATTAAGTCTTGCTGCTGCCGGTACGCTATCCGCTGTATCCTCAGCCAACGCCGCAACTGCTAACATAAAGCTGACAGGAGCCTACAAAACAAATAGTGCAGAAAAATCCCTTGATATTATTAATCTTTACGACCTGGAAAAAGAAGCACGTAAATTGATTCCTGCCCCCCAATTCGGCTATATCAGCGGCGGTTCAGGCGATGAATGGACTTTACGTGAAAACACCAGAGCGTTTGACGATTTTCAAATTATTCCTCGCTATCTCGCAGGAGTAAAAGAGCCTGACACAACAACTGAATTGCTCGGCAGTAAAGTGGATATGCCTATTTTCATTCCCCCGATGGCAGCACATGGGCTATCTCATACTACCGCTGAATTGGGAACGGCAAGAGGCGCTGCCGCTGCCGGCACACTGTTTACCGCACAAACTCTAGCTAATTCACCTCTTGAAGAGATAGCAAAAGTGAGTAATGGCCCCAAATGGTTCCAAATTTATTTTACCAAAGATATGGGCATTAACCGCGAAATGATACGCAGAGCCAAAGCGATGGGGGCAACCGCAATCGTCTTTACGGTCGATTTAGAGTGGAGTGGTAATAGAGAAACCGATAAACGTAATAAATTTGTTTTCCCACATTCATTACCATTTCCTAATATTCCAGGCGTTCCCGCAGGAGCAAGCTTATCAGAGATTACAGCGCTATTTAAACGGGATCTTGATTTTAATGACCTTGAGTTCCTCGCCAAAGAATCAGGCCTTCCAATCATCGTAAAAGGGATTCAATCCGCCGAAAATGCTAAAGAATGTGTTGAACACGGCGCCGCAGCGATTCAAGTATCTAATCACGGCGGCCGTCAATTAGATACTGTCCCGGCAGCGATCGCTTCATTACCGCACATTGTTGAAGCGGTTGGATCTAAAATTCCAGTCTATCTGGATGGAGGCATCCGCCGCGGTACCCATGTGTTTAAAGCGCTCGCATTAGGCGCTAAAGCTGTCGCTATCGGCAGGCCCATTTTGTATGCGCTAGCATTGGGCGGAGCGCCAGGCGTAACTTCCATTTTAAACCTACTTAAGGATGAACTGAAACTTAGCATGAAACTGGCAGGATGTGCGGCCATTAAAGATATAGAGAGAAAATTTATTAGTTTGATTTAACCCATTAACTAATAAAGTAAATATTGGCCCCGTTTCATTTAGAACAAGTGATTTCAGGAAACGGGGTAAATTATGTTACTTTTTAATAAATCCGAATATTGAAAACAGAAACTTGTAGTAGAGATTTACAAACTCAAATAGACCATCTTCAATGGGGAATGAATTTCGTAGTGACAGACAATATCAGCAAACAAGTCGAACTTTACATTCAAGTTGAAACCACAAAAAAAATAATTAAGCCACTATTTTCTATATTAATTACTTATTTCCCCTTGAAATGTTCTTCAAGGGGAAACATTTCATGTAAATATTAATGAAGTACACGAGACGCTGACAGCTCAGTAATATCAAATTCATAACTTTGTTGTTCTTCCATGTTACTACGTACAACATCTTCTACTAATGCAGAAAAACCTGTCATCATCTGCCTTTCCATGATAACGCCTTTTGGTTCAGGCCACGGTAAACTAGCAATTGGCCAGTCACAATGTGACTTATAATAATTAAATTGTTCCAGCCGTTCTTTAGACCGGTTAAAATCATTACTCCAGTAAGCATTTCCTAGCCGGAAATTTGTATAAAACTCATCAAAATTACCGAAGATTTCATAAACATAATCAGCGGTTTTCAACATATTTTTCCATGCCATTTCTTCACTAATATAACCGGCACAAAAACAGTTACGACTTAAAACAATTGCAAGCCACAAATCAAACCCCCACACTAATGCAGGAGGGCGTTCATTAATAGGTTTGGAGCATTTATGAATATAGTCAGGTGTTACTTCAACTAATTTAGCAAGCACTTTAAACATTTTTCCATCACTAAGAGCAACATCAATAGCAAAATGTTTTGAATGTATCCCCTCCCACAAACCCGTTAGCATTTTCATATACCCGTCTTCATCAATAATTCCCCAGTCGCTATATAATTGGGATTGATGTTCCTGGGTCAGAGATAATGGGAGCAGGCAGTAACGATAGTTATCATGGGCAACTCGTGACTGTAAAGGATAATGCTCTAGAGTTTCACTCCAAAAACCTAGCCAATAGTCACTAACAATATTTAACCGTAATGCCTGGCGCTTCTCTTCTGGTAAAAGAGATAAGCCTGCTTGTTGATAATAACGCCGTTGCTCCCATTCAGGACGCTTAACAATGCGATAAATAATAACAGAGAGTAACATTACACCCAATAATGCTATACCTCCTACTTGTGCCAGAAGTAAATAGTCGGTATTAGGGACAGATACATTACCTATTATAAATAAAACAATTGCTACAGATAATACAATACCCATACATACCGCAATTACAAATAAAACATTAATCAATGCATATAATGCTCTTAGAAAAGGTAACTTTCTTTTTTCACAGATAATATGCTTCATTACCTGATAGCCTTTGACAGGGAACTGTCTATAATGAGGCTGATTTTGTAAAAGCTCTTTCATCACAAATGCTTCCTTTCCGAAAATTATCTGTCATATACGATAATTCTTGTCTGTATTATCATAAACTTCAAGAAAACATTATTTTTGCTATTGAGTACCAATTTAGCCAAATTAACTCCATCAGGGGACAATCACAATGAACTTTACTGGATAATATTTTCCATTGAAGAAACATGATAACATCACAATATTATCATCGTACTGGTTGTAAGGGGCGCAATGAAATTGATTAATCAAAAAAAGTTACTGGAACAGGCCGAAGTTATTTGCCAAGCTCGTGGAGTTCGCTTTACTCCGCAACGGCTTGAGGTTTTGCGTCTAATTTCAGCGCAGCCAGGGGCAATCAGTGCTTATGATTTACTGGATTTGCTACGGGAAGCAGAACCGCAGGCCAAACCGCCTACCGTATACCGGGCACTGGAATTTCTGCTGGAGCAGGGATTTATTCATAAAATAGAATCCACCAACAGTTATGTCCTGTGCCACCATATTGAGCAACCAAGCCACACCTCAGCAATGTTTATTTGCGACCGTTGTGGTTCTGTTACAGAACGAGATGGTGGAACCGTTGAATCCGCCATTCAACAGTTAGCAAAAACAGCCGGGTTCAGTTTACGCCATACCGTCATCGAAGCGCATGGCTTATGCTCACCCTGTGAAGAGATCGAATCCTGTACTAAACGAGGTGAATGCCAGCATGACCACAGCATTGAAGTAAAAAAGAAATAGATAGTAAGTAAATACTTACCTTTGGTACAGAGCCAGACTGAAATAAACAACCGCAGAATCACGTTTAAGATAATCATAATCACAACGATAAATTCAATATACCCGTTATCTTTCAAGTTGCTTCTTTGTTGGTTGCACTCACTCACCCCGGTCACATAGTTCGCTATGCTCCCGGGGATTCGCTCTCTTGCCGTCGCGATGCATCTTGAAATCCATTGGGTATAACATGATTCTGCCGGAATATTTCAATTCTTTAACAATCTCAAAAATAACAATTTGATATTTTACTA
The DNA here is from genome assembly GCF_026153155.1 of Photorhabdus aballayi. Lineage (NCBI taxonomy): Bacteria > Pseudomonadati > Pseudomonadota > Gammaproteobacteria > Enterobacterales > Morganellaceae > Photorhabdus > Photorhabdus aballayi. Next base: position 46,390 of record NZ_JAPFCD010000020.1, read on the forward strand.
TCAAGACCAGTTGCCGTTACGAATCACCCCAACCGCTAATCCTTCAATTGTCAGACTCTGTTCACTCAAATCCACCACAATTGGCTTAAATTCAGGGTTTTCTGCCAATAATTCAACGCTATTTCCAGTCTGCTTAAAACGTTTTACCGTCACTTCATCTTCAATACGGGCAACAATAATCTGCCCATTACGAACATCTTGTGTTTTATGCACGGCCAGCAGATCACCGTCCATAATCCCAACGTCTTTCATAGACATGCCGCTGACTCGCAACAGGAAATCAGCACTTGGCTTAAACAGTGCAGGATCAACCTGATAATGACTTTCGATATGTTCCTGTGCCAACAGTGGTTCACCTGCGGCTACACGGCCAATTAACGGTAAACCAGATTCTTCAAACAATAAACGGATACCTCTAGATGCCCCTGCGACAATCTCTATCACCCCTTTACGAGCCAATGCTTTCAAATGCTCTTCAGCCGCGTTAGGTGAACGAAAGCCAAGACGTGCTGCAATTTCAGCACGCGTTGGCGGCATCCCCGTTTGCGAAATATGGTCACGCACCAAGTCATAAACTTGCTGCTGCCTTGCGGTAAGTGCTTTCATTTCGTCCCCTGTTTGTTTATACAGTCAATATGTGAGTATATACAGCTAAATAACGATTGGGAACCTACCAGGGTAGAAAATTAGCCAATTATAATATAATACCTAACTATTAAACTAAATCAGGCCATAAAATAGCGCCAAAGGATGGTTCCCCAGACAATTAATGACAACATCATCGTCAGAAAGACAGCCGCCGATCCCATATCTTTCGCGCGACCCGACAGTTCATGGAACTCACTGCCAATACGGTCAACCACTGCTTCAATAGCACTATTCAGGATTTCCATAATCAACACCAACATCACTGAACCAATCAGTAAAATGCGTTCAACTGCGCCGATATCCAGATAAAAAGCAACTATTATAGCCAATATCGCTAAAATTATTTCCTGACGGAAAGCCGCTTCATTTTGCCATGTCGCCTTAATACCTTTCATCGAATATACAATTGCGTTAATGATACGGGTCAAGCCTTTGGATTGATTCGCCATAAATTATTCACACCAAATATGAGGTTATTTAACACTTTTCCCTTTTATTATTGTCTTAACACAACAGATCTCAACACCTGTTTCTGGTATGCTGGCAACGTGTTGCTAACAAGAGGCTTCAAGATATTTATGTCAAGTTGGCGTAAAATATATTATAAATTATTGAATTTACCACTAAAAATACTGGTAAAGAGCAAACTTATCCCTACAGATCCTATTACTGAATTGCGGCTCGATACGACACGCCCGATTCTATACGTGCTGCCGTATCATTCCAAAGCAGACTTACTGGCACTACGTCAGCAATGTCTTGAGCAGGATCTGCCGGACCCATTAAATTCACTGGAGATCGGTGACACTGAACTTCCCAGCTATGTATTTATCGATAATGGCCCACGCGTATTCCGCTATTGCGCGCCAAAGCAGGAATCCGTAAAAATCTTCCATGCTTATCTAGATCTACATCGCAATAATCCAAATTTGGATATTCAAATGCTGCCGGTTTCTGTCATGTTCGGTCGTTCCCCTGGACGCGAAGGGCAGAGCGCCCCATATTTGCGGCTACTCAATGGTATCCAAAAATTCTTTGCCATTCTCTGGCTAGGCCGAGATAGTTTTGTGCGCTTTTCAAACACAGTATCTCTACGCTATATGGCAACTGAGCATGGCACGGATAAGACTATTGCCCATAAACTGGCTCGTGTGGCGCGAATGCACTACTCGCGCCAACGCCTGGCAGCCGTTGGGCCGCGCCTGCCGGTTCGTCAGGAGCTGTTTAACAAGTTACTGGCATCGAAAGCGATAGAAAAGGCGGTCTCTGATGAGGCCCGCACCAAGAAAATCTCACATGAGAAAGCCCGACAGAATGCCATTAACATAATGGAAGAGATTGCTGCGGATTTCTCTTATGAAACGGTACGGCTGTCAGGCCGTGTACTGGGTTGGACCTGGAACCGCCTGTATCAAGGGATCAATGTTCACAATGCTGAACGTATCCGCCGTCTGGCACAGGATGGTCACGAACTGGTTTATGCGCCCTGCCATCGTAGCCACATGGATTATTTGCTGCTCTCCTACGTGCTCTATCATCAAGGCTTGGTACCGCCCCATATCGCCGCTGGCATCAACCTGAATTTTTGGCCGGCAGGGCCAATATTCCGCCGTCTTGGCGCATTTTTCATCCGCCGCACGTTCAAGGGTAATAAACTCTACGCCACGATATTCCGGGAATATCTAGGTGAGTTGTTTGCCCGAGGTTATTCTGTTGAGTACTTCATGGAAGGCGGTCGCTCCAGGACAGGTCGTTTACTCGATCCCAAAACGGGTACGCTGTCCATGACGTTACAAGCGCTGTTGAGAGGCGAATCACGCCCAATTACCATTATTCCAATTTATATCGGCTACGAACATGTGATGGAAGTTGCCACCTATGCTAAAGAGCTTCGTGGCGCAACCAAAGAGAAAGAGGGCTTTTTCCAGATGATACGCGGTTTGCGCAAACTTCGTAATCTGGGACAAGGCTACGTTAACTTTGGCGAACCCATCCCGTTGATCCAATACCTTAACAATCATGTTCCTAGCTGGCGCGATTCTATCGATCCAATAGAATTCCATCGCCCCGAATGGTTCAATCCGACAGTCAGCCAACTGTCTGAGAAGATTATGGTAAACATCAACAACACCGCGGCGGCTAACGCAATCAACTTGTGTTCAACTGCCCTGCTTTCGTCGCGTCAGCGAGCGCTAACTCGTGAGCAACTGCTTGAGCAACTGGATTGTTATATACAGCTCATGCACAATGCGCCCTACGCTACTGATGTCACTGTACCAAAGAAAACTGCGGAGGAGTTGTTAGAGCACGCTCTGCAAATGGATAAGTTCGAGGTAGACAAAGACAGTATGGGTGACATTATCATTCTGCCACGTGAGCGTGCAGTTTTGATGACCTACTACCGCAACAATATTCAACATCTATTAGTACTGCCATCACTGATTTCCTGCATCGTTATTCATCATCGCCGCATCAGCCGCGAAGCGTTGTTAAACCAAGTCGCCATCATTTATCCACTACTTAAAGCCGAGCTGTTTATGCGTTATAGCAAAACAGAGCTGCCAGAAGTGGTTAATACGCTGATCAACGAGCTGACTCGCCAGTGCCTTATCTGCAACAAGGAGCATGGCATGCTGGTGTTGAATCCAGCACGTATCCGCCCCCTGCAATTGCTGGCAGCCGGTGTCCGTGAAACACTGCAACGTTATGCCATCACCCTCTCTTTACTGAACGCCAACCCGGCAATCAGCCGGGGAGTGCTGGAAAAAGAGAGTCGGATGTTAGCGCAACGTCTGTCAGTATTGCATGGCATCAACGCGCCTGAATTCTTTGATAAGGCGGTATTTACTGCATCGGTCAATACACTGCGTGAAGAAGGTTATATCAGTGACAGTGGTAATGCGATTACAGCAAATACTCAGGAGCTGTATCAGGTATTAGGTGAACTGATGTCACCTGAGATTCGTCTTACTATCGAGAGTGTCAGCTTGCCGCCAGAGCATAACGACACCGAAGAGAGTAGTACCAAGGAAGGATAATCTTCTTAAATACTGGTGATAATGGTTATTCACATTATCACCAGATGTTTCAGACATAGCTGAAAAAGATGCCAAGGAATAGCACCAGACCAACGTAATTATTATTGAGGAATGCCTGGAAACAAAGTTCTCTTTCCCGGCCGGCGATCAATTTCTGCTGATAAATAAATAGCGTGCCCGCAAGCAACAGCGACCAATAGTAGATACCGCCCAGATTCATCATATAACCCACCAGCACCAGCACCAGTAACATAGCGAGTTGCAATAACCCTATAATCAATTTATCGAAACGACCAAACAGGATAGCGGTGGACTTAACGCCAATTTTTAAATCATCATTTCGATCAACCATCGCATACTGTGTATCGTAAATAACCGACCAGAAGATATTAGCCAAGAATAACAGCCAACACTCTAGTGGTAAGGATTCACTAACCGCAGCAAATCCCATAGGAATAGCCCAACCGTAAGCTGCCCCCAGTACAAACTGAGGAAGATGACTAAACCGTTTAACAAAGGGGTAAAGCCAAGCCAGAGCCAAGCCAACGACTGACAATCCGATCGCCATTTTATTTAGGGTTAGAACTAGTCCGAAAGAAATCAGCGCCAATACGGCAAACAGGATCTTACTTTCTTTCTCACTAATAGCGCCACTCGGCAGGGGACGTGTTTTTGTACGTTCAACACAACCATCAAATTTTCTGTCAGCAAAATCATTGATTGCACACCCTGCTGCACGCATCAGAAACACACCAGCAGTAAAGACTAATAATATGTGCATATCCGGAATGCCTTTACCGGCCATCCATAAAGCCCAGAAAGTCGGCCACAACAACAATAATGCACCTATAGGTTTATTAATACGCACTAAACGGCAATAGGCCAGCCATTTACTTTGCGCCATACTTCCCGCCACTTCTGTTTCCCCCTTTTAAATTTTACCTTTGTATACAGGTGACTCAGGTAAAAAGACTTCCGTCAATAATAACGGTTTACCTGATAACCTCAGCAATGATCGTCTCGCCCAACGGTTCCCCTGCTGCCCCACATGAATATAGTCGCGCGTTAATTTATTACCACTAAAAAGATAGCGCCCCAGTGGGACTGTTCCCAAATCAACCAAACTTTCATCAGGGCCGGTCAATGTTGATTCAGGGATTAACGTCCGCCCCAATAGCCAGGGAATATTATCACCGCATAGTACGATCTCACGCAGCCAATATCTTTGGCTAGTTAGCAAACGCTCACTTTCATCAGAAAGTTGTTCTGCGGTAATAAAACATTCTCTGAATGGTATGATACGAACACAATTGCAGTATTGCTCAAAACGGCGGGTCATGGAGCCTAATTCCATCAACCAATCTGAAATCTCATCAGGTAAAGTAAGCGAATCCACCGAAAGCCAATGAATTGGCGCCGTTGTTAATATTGAGTCAGCTAACATGTGATTTTCCATTAGACAAATTTCTTCTATCCGAGGGCACAATTAATAGCCACCGAGAATACCACGTTATAGGTAGGAAGAATAAAAAGTTATAACGGATTCTATCAATAACGTTTACCAAATATGAGCGAATCATGATAAACATAATTCGCTCATATCAATTAAATGTCCAATTCAGAATAAGCGATTAACGCCATGTTTTAAAACGGTTAATCAATCCATTTGTCGAACTATCGTGACTGACAACCCTATTATCACCCTTAAGTTCTGGCAAAATACGGTTAGCCAATTGCTTACCTAATTCAACTCCCCATTGATCAAAAGTAAAGATGTTGAGAATCGCCCCTTGCACAAATATTTTATGTTCATACATGGCAATCAACGCCCCCAAGCTAAATGGGGTAATTTCACGTAACAGAATAGAATTAGTCGGGCGATTTCCTTCAAACACTTTAAATGGCGCAACATGTTCAACTTCAACCGCAGTTTTACCGCTGACGATAAATTCAGCATCCACCTGCTCACGGGATTTACCAAAGGCTAATGCTTCTGTCTGGGCAAAGAAATTGGATAATAATTTGTTGTGATGGTCACTCAATGGATTATGGCTGATGGCTGGTGCAATAAAATCACAGGGGATCAATTTAGTTCCCTGATGAATAAGCTGATAAAACGCATGCTGACCATTTGTTCCAGGTTCTCCCCAGATAATTGGACCGGTTTGGTAATCTACTGGATGACCATTGCGATCAATATATTTACCATTGGATTCCATATTGCCTTGCTGAAAATAGGCAGCAAAGCGATGCATGTACTGATCGTATGGCAGAATCGCTTCAGTTTCTGCGCCAAAGAAATTGTTGTACCAAATACCAATTAACGCCAGCAATACAGGAATATTCTGCTCAAATGGGGTATTGGCAACATGCTGATCCATTGCATGCGCCCCACTGAGCAATTGTTCAAAATTTTCAAACCCAACAGAGAGCGCAATAGACAAACCAATTGCTGACCACAACGAATAACGGCCGCCAACCCAATCCCAAAACTCAAACATATTTTGGGTATCGATACCAAATTGCTTAACTTCCTGTTCATTTGTGGAAAGCGCCGCAAAATGCTTTGCAATATGCCCTTCATCACCCGCGCTTTCTAGGAACCAGTCACGAGCAGAATGAGCATTAGTCATCGTTTCCTGAGTCGTAAACGTCTTGGACGCAATGAGAAACAGCGTCGTTTCCGGGTTAAGTACTTTTAAGGTTTCCGCAATATGAGTTCCATCAACATTAGAAACAAAATGCATATTCAAGTGATTTTTATAAGGTTTCAGCGCTTCCGTCACCATATAAGGGCCAAGGTCTGAACCACCGATACCGATATTCACAACATCAGTCATCACCTTACCGGTATAACCTTTCCACTCGCCATTAATCACGCGTTCACTGAAATCTTTCATTTTTGCCAACACCGCGTTGACCTGCGGCATAACATCTTCCCCGTCAACCCTAATTGGGGCGTTGCTGCGATTACGTAGAGCAATATGCAGGACAGCACGATTTTCAGTACAGTTAATTTTCTCACCCGAAAACATACTGCGAATAGCCCCGGCAACATCCGTCTCTTTAGCAAGTGCCTGTAACTTTTCTAATGTCTCAGTTGTAATGCGATTTTTTGAAAAATCCACCAAAATCTGGTCATCGAATGTCGCGGAGAACTTAGCAAAACGATTTGGCTCCTGTTCAAACAACTCACGTATGTGAATATCCTTTATCTGCGCAAAATGCCGTTCTAACGCTTTCCAAGCTGAGGTTTGACTAGGATTGATATTTTTCATAGCTATGCTCTCTATCAACTGACTGTAATTAATTGGGAGTAAAGAAAGATTGTAACCTGTAATTCTATGATTCAAGCCTCTTTTCCTTTAATCGCTGATATTGGTCAAAACGATTAGGTTTTTCTAGTTCTATTTGCTGAGGTGTATAAAAAATAATTGCCTCTCTCTACTATCCTCAATTTTTTTTATGATTCTTATGGCGTCATGAAAGATATTGATGCAGCTCTTCACTCCGTTGACTCAAACCGGTTAACCCGATATTTCTAAAAAGACTATCCAGTTAACAGAAGGTTATCGCAATGAGTGCTGTTTCATTCCAATGCCCAGAAATTGGCGGGCATGTAGTCGCAAAATTTGGTGGTACCAGCGTGGCAAATTTCGATGCCATGAATAACAGTGCAGATATCGTACTGGCAAATAAAGCAGTCCGTGTGGTTGTGCTGTCTGCTTCTGCCGGTATAACCAACTTATTAGTTGCATTAGCGGAAGGCTGCGATGCAGATAAGCGGGCTGACTACTTGAAACAGATCCACACCATTCAATACGCAATTATTGATCGCTTGCATGAATCCGATACGATTCGTCAAGAGATTAATCGTCTGCTGGAAAATATTAAAACCCTTGCCGAAACCGCATTTCTGGCCGCTTCAGCGGCTCTAACAGATGAATTAGTCAGCCACGGTGAACTGATGTCCACACGATTGTTTACCGAATTGCTTCGCCAGCGCGGTAAAGATGTCGAATGGTTCGATATACGTAAGGTGATGTATACCGACGATCATTTTGGTCGTGCAGAACCAAATCGTGAACAACTTCAATCGTTGGCAACAGAACATCTCTTACCACAGATGAAAAACACCCTAGTTGTCACCCAAGGTTTTATTGGTCGTGAAGAGAGCGGTCGTACCACTACACTGGGGCGTGGCGGCAGCGATTATACTGCGGCACTCCTAGGAGAAGCCCTTGGCCTAAAGCGCGTTGATATCTGGACAGATGTCCCGGGCATTTACACCACTGACCCGCGAGTCGTTCCAGCCGCACAACGAATTGATAAGATTGCCTTTGATGAAGCGGCGGAGATGGCAACATTTGGCGCCAAAATCCTACATCCGGCAACGCTGTTTCCTGCTATTCGCTGTGGCATTCCAGTATTTGTCGGTTCCAGTAAAAACCCACAGGCTGGCGGTACGCTGGTTTGCGATACGACAGAAGCCGCACCACAGTTCCGCGCTATTACCCTGCGACAGAAACAGACGTTGCTGACACTACATAGCCTGAAAATGCTGCACGCACAGGGATTTTTGGCTGAAATATTTACCATTCTGTCACGTCATAATATCTCAGTGGATTTGATCACCACCTCTGAAGTCAATGTGGCATTAACACTCGACACCACTGGCTCCACTAACACAAATGGCAGCCTGCTGACCAATGCGCTTATGACGGAGCTTTCGGCGCTATGCCGGGTTGAAGTGGAAGAAAATCTGGCGCTGGTGGCAATTATTGGTAATCAGCTTTCTCAAACCAACGGATTAGGAAAAAAGGTTTTCAGTGTGCTGGAAAGATTCAATCTCCGTATGATCAGTCATGGCGCCAGTAACCATAACCTGTGCTTGCTTGTTCAAGGCAAAGATGCAGAACAAATTGTTCAAACGCTTCATCAGCGTTTGTTTGAATAAACATAGTTTTTCAGGTATTTAATATCCCGCCCAGTCTTTTGACTAAGCGGGATATGACAATAAATCCATCATTTCACTCCCAGATAATTTATTGTGTAGGAATCAGTATTAACTCCCATGTTAAAAGAGCAATAAACATCTCCTCAAGTAAATAAAAAATGGCTGCTACAATAAGACTAAATAGATCTTCATAATAGTGACATTCCCTCTTTCCTCACTCTCTTTAGTACGAAAATGCATATTCATCGGCAGGATCATAAAAAATTTATTTTAATTTTTCCATTTACTTTTAAATAGCTTTCTGCTGCAAATCCCAGTGTGAACTAGTTAGCACTTTCAATTACGCATTTAATTATATTGAGGGATGGCAAATCACAGGATATTTTAAAAAAAATATTATTTTCTCATTTATTAGAAAATTGTGCGCAAAACAATCATATTATCTTGATAAAAAAAGGACTATCAATTAGTATGCATCACTATTAAAACTTAGGTATTGATATACCATATTGTTTAATAACATATGTAAAATCAATCAAATGAACTGAAGGAATAACAATTATATTAGCAAGCAAATATACTTTAGCTTGTGCGGTAGCTATTGTTTTTTCTAGCCATCAATCAAGCAGTAGCTATTATGAATATCAATAAATCATACAAATACAATCTTGGTATAAAAGGATAATATATGGAACTTGAACAGCAAGTATTATCGATAGTCAGCAGAATTGCCAAAAAAAATGTTGAATTAGATGATGAACTTTTGAGGAAAAGTTTAATAGATTCAATCACTACAGTCGATCTCATCCTGGAATTACAAGAGGAATTCGATTGCTACATATCATCAACTGATGCTGAATCTATTATCGAAACCCCTAAGTCAATTATCAACTATTTAAACAACTTAAAATGATGTTAAAAAAGATATCTATTAATATTACAGCATTATTATTCGCAGTAATTATTTTTTCATCTATTATAGTACCTATTAATAGTTTCCACTCGAAAATAGTAGAATACAAATATATTGAAGACGATAGTAAATCGAACAACTATATACCTACTATTACAGATCAACACAATGTTATTGATTTCTCAAAAGAAAAGTCGCTTGAATATGGCTTTAAAAATAATCAGGTTATTTTGTTTGGATCTTCTGAATTAACAAACAGAGCACATAAGTTCATTCCATATAATTTTTTAACAAAAAATTTAAATATTCCTACAATAGGTATTGGTAAAGCGCATTTTGAATTATTAGCAATTTATGGTTATTTATCAGCTTATCGAGAATATTTAAATAAAGATAGTAGAATTGTCATTATTCTATCTCCGGGATGGTTTGAAAAGACAGACCTGCTGCCACAAGCATACAATTCTCATTTTCCATCATATATCGCAAATAAACTCGCAAATGATGAGAATGCAAAAAATATATTTTCCAACTATCTCAATGAAAACAAAGATAACTTTGAAAATTTAAATTCTACCCAATTAAAGTTGATTCATAAAGATAATATAATAGTATCGTCAGTTGCAAATGTTTTAAATTATATAGCAGATGCAAGAATAAACATCAAAAACATAATAACTGACAATAATGAAATTAAAATTCAAAATATTTATGTCCTTCATAAAGATCCTTTAATGAAAGAAAAATTTAAATTTGCCAATACCGAAGTTCAATGGTTAAATCTTGCTAATGATGCTAAAAATATTGAACTTAAAAATATGAGCAAGGAAACACAATGGGTAAATAAAAAATACTATGAAAAGTATGTAAAAGATAAAAAAAACAAAAAGGCATTCCCTAATGGAATCAATTACAGCAAAGAAATGCACGCCCTTGACAATATATTAAGTTTATTAGCGAAATATAATGTCGATGCTCTATTTATTATGCAGCCATTAAATCCTTATGTATACACAGATACAAATGATTTTAAGCCAATTGAAAATATTATATCAGAGAAAATAAAATTTCATGGCATGGGATATTTAAATCTTATTGAAGAGCAATATCAGCCAGGAGTATTAACTGATATTATGCATATGGGGGAATATGGTTGGTTATTAACTGATAAAGCTATTGTGGAACATTTTGCGAAATGAAATACTTTATAAAGGCTTTTTTATTATATCTTTTTCTAATGCTTACCTTATTTTATCATTCTGATTCTATCGTCAATGGTAGCAGTGAAGTTAAAGTAAAATATGAATATCAGCAATTTTAGAATAAAAAAGGCATAAAAAGACATGTTTGCAAATTTTAACTTTTTCATTTATCTATTTTCAGCATCAATTGTTTTTTCTTTATTTTTTCTATTTTTTAATAAAAAAATAAATCCTAAAATTGCATTAAGTGTACTTTCTATTATTTGCTGGTGTATTATTTTTAGATATAAAATTTATATACCTATAGCATTATCTATTTATTTCTATTTAATAACTTTAATTTTCAAAAAAAATATAATTAATAAATTAGTATCTTCTCTGCTAATAATTTCACCTTTATTTTTAGTTAAATTAAATTTGGAATTTAGTCACCTACTCAGCGTTATCGGTTTATCCTTTTTTACATTCAGGGCTATTGATGTCATTTTATTCTCTAGCAAACAACAGAAAATAGTCATTTATGAATATTTTGCTTATTTGTTCTTACCATTAATTTGGCTGGCTGGTCCTATGTATCGATGGAACAGCTTCAAACGTGATTTACTTGAATTACACATGCCAGTCTCTTTAGAAAAATGGTTTGCCGGTGCCGGGCAAATATTATATGGTGTAGTTCAGAAATTTTTATTCGCCGCCCTTATCTATAACGTATTTTTATCTGACTATTTTAATAAAGACACTATTGAATCATACTTAGTTGTTGCTATAAGTTATAGTTTTTACTTATATTTTGACTTTGCAGGTTATACAAATATGGCTTGTGGAGCAGGTAAGCTATTTGGAATAAACTTACCTATTAATTTTAATTATCCAATTTTAGCCAAAAACCCACAGGACTTTTGGCGTAGATTTCACATTAGCTTATCTGAATGGCTAAGAGACGTCATCTTTATGCCATTATATAAGACACTAATGGAGAAAAATTTTTTCAAAAATCACAGATTCTTTGCCCAAAATATCAGTATCTTTATCACATTATTTTGCATGGGAATTTGGAATGGCCTAGAGCTTAATTATATTATAAGTGGTGCTTTATTTGGTTTTTATTCAGTAATGCATAACTGTTTGATTCATTATACTAGAGATAAAGAGAATATCGCTAATATCCTAAATACAAAACTCATCTCTTTCTTTGGCAGATTGACAACTTTAACTCTAATTTGTTTTTCTTTATATATATTTAGTGGATACAGTTTTATAAAATGAAATATCTTAACGAATATAGCGAATCAAATTTTGATTTATTAATCAACGATAAAATAATAGCCCCTTCTCATCCAGACAATCCCGTCATAGTGGGTTCAGATCAAGTCATATATTGGCGTGACTTATATCATGAGATTAAAAAATGGCATTCCAAATATTTAGAATTAAATTTAAATCGCAACACGCCTTTGATCTTATACGGACACAAAGAAGCTAATTTCTTAGTTTCAATTTATGCATGTATAACCTATAAGATCCCATTTATTCCAATCGATATAATTTATCCAATGGAACGTTTGTTAGAAATTGCATCATTATCCAACACATCTTATTACTACGATGTGATTAACAATCAATTCAAAACGACAAATATTGATTATATTGAGTTTGATGAAGATAATGTTGCCTATATCATGTTTACATCCGGTAGCACAGGAAAACCTAAAGGTGTCGTAATTGGACGTGAAAGCGTTTATGACCTTATGCGATGGATGTATAATGATTTCAAACTGGGTGAAGAGCCTGTTTTCATGAATCAAGCACTATTTAATTTTGATTTATCCATGTATGAAATATTTGGTGCATTGGTATACGGTGGCACATGTATTTGCATTTCTCAAGAAACAACGACTGACTCTGAAAAATTCTATCAAGTTTTAAATCACCATCAACCAACGGTATGGGTCTCAACACCCTCTTTTTCCTATAAGCAATTATTATCGCAAAACTTTAATTATTCATTTTTAAAAAATCTAAAACATTTTCTATTTTGTGGTGAAATTCTAAGTAAAAATCTCGTTAAACATTTAAGGAAAAGATTTCCATCTGCCATTATCTATAATACTTATGGCCCCACAGAAGCTACTGTGGCAACAACGTTAATTGAAATTAGTGATCAACATATCCATTCTGATATGGAATTATTGCCAATTGGAGAATCAAGATCAGGTTCTATTCTAACATTAGAAAATGACGAAATTGTTATTTCTGGCTCTCATGTCATGAGAAAATACATTGGTGCTAAAACGGAAGATAATAATAGATTGACAATTAATCAGCATGGAATGAGGAGTTTCCGAACTGGAGACATTGGCAAATTAATTGACAATATCTGGTATTGCTTTGGTAGGAAAGATAACCAAATAAAACTAAATGGATATCGCATTGAGTTACATGAAATTGAAGAAAGACTGATGAATCTTCCTATTGTTGATAGTGCTGTTGTTTTGCCATTAAAAAAAGAAGATGGTTCTATTGTTCGCCTGATTGCTTTCTGTAAATTCAAAACTATTATTGATAAGGAAAATTTAGTGAGCCATCTTAAAAAGAATTTGCCTGCCTATATGATACCCAGTGAATTCATCAGTATTGATAATCTTCCAATCACCAATAACAGTAAAGTTGATACAAAATCTTTACTGTCAATATATAACAATAATGAGTGTGAAGTAATAAAATAATTAACAAAAAATAAAAAGAAAAATAAGATAATAACAACCTATGAAGGTAAAAATAATTTTTAATATAGGCGCTCAATGAAGATATATTCACCATAGAAAATATATCAATAAGCAAGCAATTATTAACTATGACAGGTGATCATTCAGCACGTTGCGCGCCATTCTGATCACCTGTAACCTAATATTAAAAAAAGCTTTTTATAACTTAAATACTATTAGTCGTTCGCAATGTTGACCATAATGCTTTCATAGCCTTTCCTTTGGGGAAAGCAATATATTCCGGTTCAATTAACGACGGCCGCCAGCTCATTTTATATTGACGTTGCGAAGCAGCAGGATAAACAATGCCGCCTTTTGATGACAACCATTTGGCAACTTTATAAAAGATTGCCGAGTCATTAATATACCCCTCCTCACCGAACTCCACCAAAGGCGTGAAGCCCAAATGAAGGTAGGAAACTACGCCCTCTTTCAGGAAGTCATTAATCGCCGTTTCATTAATAAACTGCATAGTGCCGTCGGGTATATCCGGTTTTTTTCGGGATAGATTATGAAACCATCCCGATGTCTTCCCCCAAGTGTAGCTATAAACAATATATGCCTGAATTTGTTCTCCCTGAGTTGCAATATATACTCTGTGCTGGCCTGAATTCACTTCCACGGTATTGAAATCAATCACCAATTTTTTCAGGGCCTTCGCATGTTTTTCTTTCAACCAAAGCTGATTAATATATTCTAGTTGTGGTTTAAATCGATAATATTCCTCTTGCGAGCAGATCTCTCGAACAGAAATCCCCGCTCTTCTGGATTTACTGATTTTATTTCTAAGCTGCTGAAACCGTTTGCCTTTCATATCATATCCATCAAGGCTCAATGAATAACTCGCGCCAAGCTGGTTCACAGAGAAGCCATTATTTTTCAACAATACAAAATCGCTCTCATCACCGTGCAGAAAAACCGGGAAAGCCCGCTTTTCTCTGGTGAAGTTGAGAAAAGAGTGCAAAAGTGCGGCTTGTTCTTCGTCAGGAGCTAAAATACCACCTACACTCATATGCAGATTTTTGTCCTGAAAGAAACCAATAGCCCCCTTTTGGTTGGTAAACCAATATGTTTCACTATTGAACAACAGGCTACTCAACGGGTGCTTTGCATAGCAAAGCACTTTTCTAAGATGACTGTTGCCAAGAACATCTTGAGCGTTCCCGGTGGCAATAATCTGGGGAGCATCAAGCAACATGCTCATAACGCTCACCTTGATTATTTCGGGAATATTGGACAGGGATAAACCCATGCTTTCTCGCAATATCCCGAATGGCCAATGCATCATTGTAATCAATGGCTCTACCGATGCTTTGATGAACATTCACCCCTTCAAGCGCCACAGCAATAGTTTCTGACAAACAAGCAAGATTTACCCCCTCAGGTATATCGATCAAGTTGCAATCGCTATAGATCACTTTCTCAGGCTGATAGACCAATCCCCCTTCGTAAATGTGATGATTGCCATCACGAATGAAATCGAATGGTCTGGCCGCATCAAAAACGATGGCGGAATCTTTCAAGTAATGGGTATTCAAGAAAGGTTTACCTTCACTCGTTGCCGAGACGATAAAATCAGCCTGATTCAAAGAGTGTTCATAACTCTCTATCGCTTCCAAACCAAAGGTACCAACGACTTCAAGCACTTGCTGATGTAATACTTGTGCATCTGTCACACCCGGATTTTGTTTAACAAGCCATTTTCTCATCTTATCCATGACCGAATCTGGCTGAATGACATCATGAGTTCTTAATACTGAGGAAAGAAGTGCCTTAGTCAGTTCAGAGAGTAATATGCGCGCTTTATTAGGGCGGCTCACCAAGATAATCCGGCCAAAGTTATGCGCCAAGCCAATGACTGAAAGCCTGCCTACCGAGCCTCTGGCGCCCACTACCGCCAATGTTTGCCGGGATGCGCTTTCCGTCAACATTGAGCGTATTCCTTCAACCACCGCCACCGCTGTCAGCGAGTTGCCATTAGTTATTATCCGACCCTGCCGATTATTCACCAGGCTAATACCGCCGTTAGTAATAACCGAGGTATAAGCGCCTAAGCCGACAATTTCAGCGCCATTTTTCTCTGCCATATCAAGATATTCCTTCATCAATACCGCCCGTTCTTTTGCCGACAATGCCATCATATCTTCAGGATTAATAGGTGAGAAAAGGAGCATACCATTAGCATATGCCGTTGAACTTTCGACACCAAACTCAACAGCGATATCAGGATTAAAATCAATCGAGGCAACCTGCATGATCCAATTACCAAGCCGTTTCTGCTGTTCCAGCGTGTAATTCTCCTTTATCGACAGACAATAAGAGTGAGAAAACTCACCAACCGAAGTGGTATGAATTAAGAAAGCGAATTTCTTACCCTCAATCAATCCAGGAATAGGCGCTTTAATCTGAGCAATGTTTTTGTTCCTCGATATTGGATAACTCACAGAAGCCGGCGGGAGATCTGTAACAGGTATGTCTATCAAGTGTGAAAAAAGAATGTCATATCGTCCATTCACAACCAGTTGACATACTTCATCAAAAGCCGTGAAAAACGTTTTAATATCTTCTTTGGAAACGTTAAGCGGCGGCTCAAAACGTACAGAACAAGGACGAGACATTAACGGCATGGTGAAAAGACCATAATGTTTTAATAAGAAACTACAAATGATATAAGCCAGACCACCACTTTTTTGACTGAAATTGATAAATATGTTGTCAACCGCTTTGCTGTCCTGTATTTCAAGACCACGCATCAACCCCGCTCCTTGCCAGTAAAAATGCTCCGGGTATTTAGCAGATAATTGTTCAAGACATTCATCAACATAACGGCTGACTTCTTGAATATGAGTTAACGCTTTACCGTCATCTTTAGTCAGATGCTCAATAACAGCAATCCCCATTGTTGCGGCCAGAACGTTATTAGCAAAAGTAGAACTATGTTTCCTGTCGAACTCGGATAAATAAAGCTCATCTGAATACAACATCGCGCCAATCGGCGAGATACCTGCCCCTAACGCCTTGGAAAACAGAATCACATCCGGTTTCAAAGTGTAGAGCGAGGCTGCACAGAATGCCCCAAGCCTACCGATACCCGTTTGAACTTCATCAAATACTGATAATGTGCCATTTTCTTTACACATCACCAAAATATTGGACAATGTATCCGGTGGAATGACTTTCATTCCACCTTCTCCTTGCACCGGTTCAACGATAAATGCAGCAAATTCCCGGCTCTCCAGCTTTCTTTTTATTTCATCCAAATCTTCACTATCAACCTGCTCATATAATTTATCATCGTAAATGAAATCGGCTTTAAACCGATTTGATCCTGTAGCGGATAATGCCGAATAGGTTTTGCCGTGAAAACTACGATGCAAACTCAGAATACGCTTTCTGCCAGTAAACAGACGAGTAAATTTAATCGCAGCTTCTACCGTTTCAGCGCCACTGTTAGTAAAAGTACAGTGGGTATATTTTTCCTTATCTATTTGTTCTGCAAGCATTTCAGCTAATAGCCGTACCTTTTTGTGAATATTGGGTTGAAAGAAGATAGGCTCTTTATTTTCAATGAATCTATTAATTTCAGCGATAGCGAAATCAGGATTATGCCCAAATGGCAATGCGCCATATTGAGCCAAAAAATCCTTAACAATCCGGCCGTCCGATAATGTAAGCCGGTTATCTTGAGCAGATTTAATATCCAGTTCAAGACCCACAGAGTTTAATAAATTCTCACGATATTGATTAACAAACATAGTTTTCTCTCTTTTTTTAGGTGCACACAGTCATGCTGTAAACAGCATGGAAAAATCCTTGAGTTATAAATAGGTGATTCTAAAAGTAATTAAGCTTGTTGCATGATCTGGTTAATCATTTGGAATTCTCCTATCGGATGAAATTTGAATAACTGTACTGCCAAATAGAAATTCATTATTTCTGGTGTTGTCATTACCTTAATCCCACCGCAACATCGGAATATGAAACTGGCAGTTTCCTCAAGGATCTTTTCCAAGGTATAACGTAACGCGAGAATCTTATGGACGGCATTTTCATCCTGGCTAGCATAAAAGGCAATAATCAACATCTGACCAAGAATAACATTAATCTTATAATCAGCTTGAGTCAGGGTATATTTAATTGGCTGCTGTTCTACTACCTTCTCAGGAATAAAACGAGTAAGCCCATCAAGAATTCCAGAATAAGTATTTGCAGCAAAATAATTAAATAGTGATAAACCACAGGAAAGCACCATCTGTTGTTCAATCCCTTTATAATGAGAAAGTCGTTTAGGTGATACTTCAGCATCCAAGAATTTGATTTCTTGATTATCACTTTCAGTCAAAATTCCCAATTTCCAGAAAGGAATAACCTTAAGATTCTGCGCCGATTTAGAAATCAACACGACTCTCATCTCATTATCATGATCGGTATCGCAGACTGATAACACATAATAGTCAGCAATCGAAGAGAGAGAACAAGGCTTCTTCGAACCATTAACAAACAGCTTTCCCTCTTTTGAATGCATTTTAAGTGATGGTGTAAAAATATTCGTTCCAGGTAGACCCTCTGCAAAAGCAGAAGCAACCAACGCTTTTGATGCCATAACTTCGTTCAATAATACGTCGCTGTCTTCGAATATGTCAGAGAATTTACTGCAAGCCAATACAATATGATTATGCATTGTTAAGGCAATACCAACTGCGGGAAGCCACGCCGAAGCTTCACGGATAGTATTACCCACTTGATGAAGCCCCTCTATACTAGATTGCGCCGCCAAACGCAGGCATTGTGAAGCGGCTTCAGAACTCAACAACAATCTTTTCAATCTATCTGGTGTCAAATGTTGGTATTTCCCACTATTCTTCCTGAGTTCTTCAACAATATTTGTCATTTTTAATTCTCCTTAGCCTATTCAAACAACCTGCTGAATAAAGCCAATATCTACGCTAAACCCATGTACTTAAGCCGTGACTGCTGCATCTGTTCAACTAAAGAATGGGACAGCTCAAGGCGAGACTCCACCGTAGAATCGGACAACAACATCCCAGGCGCTAATTCATAACCTTCAATAAAGCGTAAATGGTTCTGCATACCCCGTTGATAGAACATTTCACGCTCCACAAACAAGTCATCAACGGATACCTGATTCCATAACGCCAATCCTTCTTCTATACACTCAAGAGCTGGCTGCTTTAGAGAGCTATCATTTTCGAGCGCCATCTTGACGATATTTGCGCACACCGTCAGATGTCTTAATTCATCAGCATTGGCTCTGGCTTGTGTCTCGGCGGCGACAACATCAAAAGGGCGCCACTTGATTTCGCTGAGCTCTGACGTTGGCGCAAGCACGCCTTCCAAAACGACAGTAATGATTAGCACGCCGGCAATATAATCATTTTTCAACACGACCCATTTGTCGAAATAAGTTCTTAATGTCTCCAACATATTGGTCATTTTGCCTCGTAAGAGGCTTTCCATTTTTCCGGCCACCTTGTCGATATCCGCAAAGCCTATTCTGACCAGATGTTCTCTGAATAATTTGGCATGCCTACCCTCATCAAATATCTGAGTCAGCATATAATCGAAGTTGATATTGTCAGGCGCCTTATCTGCAAGTAGCAATAACGCTTTCGTTGCTTCATACTCCGAAATCGATTTAAAAGAAAGTTCCCTAATCAGAGATTCCCGTAAATCACCCGGCAAATAGGTTAATTTAGGATCATTGGCATAATGGGTTATTTTTCTTTGCTCAACACTTATCTGTTCAGTAAACCATTCATCCAAGCCCCAATCCTTTGCCTGCATTTCTATTTCCGATGCCTGTTTAATTAAATCCATAGTATTCATTCCTCATTAAATAAGTTATCTATACCCGTTATCTTTCAAGTTGCCTCTTTGTTGGCTGCGCTCGCCCACCCCGGTCACATAGTTCTCTATGCTCCCGGGGATTCGCTTCCTTGCCGTCGCGATGCATCTTGAAATCCATTGGGTATATCTCTCAATCATGACTCACTTTAATGAACCGTGGGCTGCTTAAATACACTAATAGATAACTTAGGAAAATTTCCCAGTACACCTCGATCTAGACAGATATGGACAAATAGTGCAATAACACTGTAATTGTCCTTAAAGAACCAGATCCAGAGCAAACTAATCACACTAAGTGTGAATAAATTGTGGCAAATATTATAAATGGTATAAAAGGCTTGAGGAGGAATTTCTTTTTTATTCAGCAAACTCCAGATCCGCCCTGGGTAATAACCAATAATATCAATCAGAAAAAATAACAAAATAAATTGCCACCAATTTATATAATTTTCAAGCTGCCAGGTCAGAAATAAACTGATAAAAAACAATCCTAGAAATTCCCAACGCAGAATTTTCAATGTATTAATCATCGCTATTCTCCATTATTTCTCTTTTCATGATTGCAATAATATCTCCTGGCTGTTTAATCCAGGCACTGTGCGGATTACCTTTTAAAGGTAAGATTATTTCCCTAACTTCTGCGTTAGGTATAAGACTTGCTAATACTTGAGTGGACTTCAACGGAGCCCAATTATCTCCTTTAAGACAGATATAAACAGCCTTGGATAAATGCTTATTCTCCTTCCCCTTATAAGCACGGACATGATAATAATTTCCCGTACAAGCAGTTCTGGACCAGTCCCGCATTAACCCCTTAGCTTCTCTTATACCAAAACCAATCTTTTTCCCAGGGAGATAACCATATAACGCAGTTAAAATGTTAAAAATAATAGCTGCTGTTATTATCTGCACCCTCCCCATTCCCTGCCAATTCTTATACCATACGTTCCCGGTTGCCACACAAAACAGAGAAAATGGCCGGTCAGTTGAGCAGGCAAAGAGCGTTGCAATATGCCCCCCAAGACTGTGACCAAAGACAATAGGAATTTTATTGTTATTTAATTCAACAGCCTTGTCTAACATTGCCGGCAGATAATCCTGCAACAGATCGGAATAGTTATAATCATTTTCTCGACTTGGTTTAGGTTGGCTGTCTCCATAGCCTGGCATATCCGCAGTAACAACCTGAAAACCCTCTTTTACCAGTTGTTGTATTAAAGTTTCATATTTCCTGATTTCCACACCAATAGCAGGTAGCAATATAATAACTCTACCATGACTATCTCCCTGATAAACTTTATAATTACAGAGAAAATTGCCAGCTACTTTAAAATAATTACCGTTAATATTATTTTTCATATCTATATGCTCTCAACAACTACATCACGCTCCAGTGACTGGCATTGGCGATAAATTCGCCAAAAAAATTATCTTTTAAATGCGATAGGTGTCAAATAGTTGTCCATCTCGCCAAGCTATTAGTCATTTTCTAATTTGTTATTAACCAATAAAAAAGCCCCTTATACTTTCTTAGTAACAGGCTATAGATAAATCAAGAAACATATATTATTTTATAAATTATTTGCTGGAAAAATTATTTTACACATTAGAAAAATTTAATTTAAATTGTAAATCATATCGTTTAAATATTAACAAATAAGTTATAAATCAATAATAAAAATATCAATTTTAAATATATTGAATTTATATGAAACAATATTGAAAGAAAGCTATAACCATATAAAACAACAAATAGTTAATAGCAAGAAAAGATAATCTTAGTTTAAAGAATACATAAGAACAATGAAATTTATTTATGAATCAATTCAAAAATACATACAACAAACCATTTCCTAATGTTATTTTTATAAATTCATTTATATTATTTTTATATATGTTACATGGCAACATTATTAATATTCATGAATTATATTATTGCCACTATTTAATTAATGAAATTAACCAGCCATTTTAATTTATTATTTTATGACTGGTTTTATATTAGATTTAATTATAATAAATAATTTTATAGCATTAAGTCACTCGTTTCCAAAAATTGGCTATACCAAATCCTAAGATAAGCATTGGCAGAATAGCGAGCACACCTCCCACTACAGGAGCATGCAATCCAACAAAAACAAGGTATATAACCGGAACATAGAGAATAGATGTAATATAAGTATAGATAACTAATAAAATTAACGCAACACTAAATTTATTGAACTCCCGCAACATCAAGTCCGTTAATAAAAACAACAAAACAGGTAATGTGACAAGATAAGATGCAGTAGGTACAATTAATGCTGTAACAAGGCTAAATAATCCAGCAAGTATCCTAAAAATACTCTGGATATTTGAGACAGTGCCAGGAGAAGATGAAAACACTATATTCTTTATCGCTAATGAGATAGAGAGTAAAAACGTCAAAATACCTGCAACGAAAGCGGTAAATACAGACGTGATAATAAGCCCAATATAAGGTACTGGAAAATAAACTGCATCTACACTCTCTTTAGACAAGTTAATTTGATCTTTTACCGCAAAATTCACGCCTAAATCCCGAATCGTTCGCTGATATCGCCACAAAGTCCCAAGGTTAAGATTCTCAACAGTATCACTCATACGGTGGTAATGCTCGTAACCTAAGATTGTCGCAAAATTCATACCAGTAAATCCTTTATCTA
Organism: Photorhabdus aballayi; assembly: GCF_026153155.1. NCBI lineage: Bacteria > Pseudomonadati > Pseudomonadota > Gammaproteobacteria > Enterobacterales > Morganellaceae > Photorhabdus > Photorhabdus aballayi. The sequence continues at coordinate 68,465 of NZ_JAPFCD010000020.1, forward strand.
AAAAGACACTAAAATCTGTATTATTCTGCAACATTTGGTACACGATAGGGCTAAATGAGAAAGCAACCGGTTTATCAGCATTCCGATTCCATTCTGAAACAAGAGCAAGATTTTTTACCGATGTCTCAAATAAGAATGGCACGCCATTATTTCCCCGAGCATCGAAATTGAAAACAATATCTATTGGTTGAGTAGCGATTTCATTAATATTTTTAACAAAGTGATATGCGCCGAGTAATCCCAACTCTTCAGCATCAGAGAATAAGAATATAACGTTGTTTTTTATATCCGTTCTTTCAGCAAGATCCCGCATTAACTGGAGTACCGAGGCGACGACCATACCATTATCACTGGCTCCTGGCGCAGTCCTAACACTGTCATAATGTGAAACGAATAATAAAGTTCCTTTCGGCGAAGGAACCTCTAACTTTGCGATAAGATTCGTCCCAGTTAATTCCGATTGATCCTCCACTTGTTTTGCAAAGTTGCCCGTATTCATCCTAACAAATTGTTTATCAAAAGTTCGACGTTGTTGACTATTGAGACCTGGATATATTTTCTTCTGCCGAGAGGCTAAATCATCCGCTGTGTAATGAAATGTCTGTTCAGTGACGCTATATCCCATATCGTTCATCTCGTTAATCAGGTAATCCCGAACTAACGCTTGCCGTGTCGAGGCCGCAGGATGCGGTTCCGCAGCAATAACACCAAGTGTTCTCATCACATTCTTAAATCCACTTTCTTTGAAATATTCAACGGAGACTTTATCAGGCAGTACCAATCCGATACCCTGAATAATCGCAACAATTAAAGTTGCTAAAAAACAGATAATCAAAAAAATACGTTTCATTAAACTCTCCCATTCAGACAATAGTAACAAAATATTATTCTTGATATAACCAAGGATGTTTTCTCATATTTTCCATAATTCAAATAAAAATATAAAAAACAAATTGAAATAATTAAAATGAATTTAAAACAATATAAAACATTATTTGTAACAATAACAGACGCTCTTTTATAATTATATAATCAAAAAATAGTTAGATAAAAACCATGTTCCCTATAAATCCCCCAAGGTATTATTTACATATTCTTTTCAAGAAAATACTATTAATATAATGAGTCAATTCCTAAAAGTATTTATTATTCTACTCCACGAAGATTACCTGGATAACAGAAATTCCAGTTTATATTCAGGAAATACCCGCAAGCTTTAACAGTTTATATCGTACTGAACCAATAATGTCAGTTATATACCCGTTATCTTTCAAATTGCCTCTTTGTTGGCTGCACTCGCTCACCCCGGTCACATAGTTATCTATTCTCCCGGGGATTCACTCCCTTGCCGCCGCGATGCATCTTGAAATCCATAGGGTATAGATAGGAAACCATTTCTATCTGAATAATCTTGTACATTTATAGTGAATTAACGACCATAAACTTGGAAAAACAGCAATCAACAGGAGAATATTGACCATTCACGATCTGTTTCTCCATTCCTGCACACCCGGCTCATATTTACCAAAAGTCCCAAGCCAGCATTATCCATCATAGCGATTCTAGGCAAAATCTTGGGATTTCTTTAAATCTCAATTATGGGTAGCATTTTCCACACATCGGATGAGTGTTTTTCAGGTTTATCGTCCATAATGAGAAATGAAAATGAATTCCATCTTATTATTCAGAGGGTATTTCGATGAGCACTGCCGTTACCAGTAAAAAAACAAAAAAAACTAAGATTACGGCGAATAATGCTGTTGCTAACGGGCAAGTACAGTCATTAAGCCGTGGCCTGACACTTTTGGAATATATTTCCGAGTCACCCGGCGGTATCGCCCTGACTGATTTAGCCCAACAAGCCGGATTACCAAATTCCACCACTCACCGCCTTCTCACCACTTTGCAACAGCATGGTTTCGTCCGTCAGATTGGCGATTTAGGGTTGTGGGTTATCGGTTCGCATACTTTTATTGTCGGCAGCAGTTTCTTACAGAGCCGAAATTTATTGGCGCTCATTCATCCGATCCTCCGCCGCTTGATGGAGGATTCTGGTGAAACCGTTAATTTGGCGATTCTTGATCACAGTGAATATGAAGCGGTTATTGTCGATCAGGTACAGTGTAATGCGTTGATGAGAATGTCCGCCCCTATCGGGGGTAAGTTGCCTATGCATGCTTCCGGAGCGGGTAAAGCATTCCTTTCAACATTATCAGATAACCAATTGGTTCAACTACTGCATAAGAAAGGGCTTCATTCTTACACACAATATACCAAAACGACCCCTTCCGGTTTAAAAGAAAATTTGGAGCAAGCACGTAAACAAGGGTATTCGTTCGATGATGAAGAGCATGCTTTAGGTCTGCGCTGTATTGCTGCCTGTATTTATGATGAACATCACCAAGCCTTTGCGGCTATTTCCATTTCCGGCCCAGTATCACGGATCACGGATGATCGAATCACTGAACTGGGTGCTTTGGTAATTCGTGCCGCAAAAGAGATCAGTAAAGAATATGGCGGGATTCGTTAATTCTTTTTCATAATAATCATAGCCTTCACAGGGCATTGGTTTTATCATGCCCTGTCTTAATTACATAAAGAATCCGAAAAAAATTATATTCCCGGATTCTTACATATATAGAAGGATCAGTTAATGGAACACTAATTGATGAGTATCATCCTGATTAAATCGCTTTTGATAAATTCCAAGTGCCTGTTCCATTGCCTCGGTTAGAAAGAAGTGAAGTATATACTTTATATACGGCACCAGGAACACCAGCATTAAAACAAGTATCGAGAAATCCCCCATGAACGCTATTATAACCATTCAGAAAACGGATAACATCGCCTTCCCGAACTTTACCATCATACCCACTGGTTGTATCTGAAAAAATATACCATGTCAGAGTATCAACCGGACGTGCTGCTTTATCCGCAGTGTAAACACCATAGAGCTCAGGTGACGGCGCATGACCATTAGTGCCGAGATATCCCCCATTATTCTGATAAAGATTCACAAGAAATATAGTATCACCGCTGTACACTTCTGTTCCTATGCCTTTTCCACTCGCAGATAAAACTTGCCATGTTCCTGTACCCGGACCACGAGTCGGCGAAGTCGCCGTGAGCACGTTATATTTTGCTCCTGGCACGTTTGCATGACCATTAGTGTCCAGATAACCACCATTTCCATTATTATAATTATTTTTAATACGAATTTTATCACCGTATAAAATTACACTAGCCATTGTTATATCCTTAAATACTTTCACGAAGTTATATGTGTGTTATATGAGAATTTTCATGCTTCTAATTAAGAGTCAAAAATATCAATTCTTTTTCCATCCATTAGCTACGGCTAAAAAAATTTGACTTCCAAACTCTATAAAATTATAGCGCCTCCACAAATAAGTGGATCTATTTTTATTTCTTAAAGAAATCATTAAATATATGTTTTTGACTTATGCTTCAATTATGATTTCTGAATAACAAATATGTCTTATATTAAACACAGAATTTATTTTTATTAGAAATATTCACATCCCGCATAAGAAAAACAAATCGGCATTAATTTATATTTAATTTAGAGAAATAATTTAATGAGGATAATAATATTAGCTATTGGGAATTGGCGATTACTGTTAGCAATCGCCAATTCCCAATAAAATCAGGCTGAAATTTTGGTAATAGAGTAAGTTTCTATCTCAGTGCGTTGACTAAATCGCTGTTTGCGACGATACGCAAACACATCTTCCACATGACCGTTTTTAATCCGTTCCTGCAACGCCCGCCAGTAGTCTGCTTTAAATAAATCACTATGCATTTCTTCAAAATAACAGCGAATACGACTGTCAGTGCAAAGAAAGTGTCGGAATTCCTCAGGAAAAACATCATTTGGCGCCACGCTATACCACGGTTCACTGGCAAGTTCATCTTCTGGATAACGCGGCGGTGGGATATCTCGGAAGTTAACTTCTGTCATATAACAGATTTCATCATAATCGTAGAACACAACCCGGCCATGTCGTGTCACACCAAAATTCTTAAACAACATATCTCCCGGGAAAATATTCGCAGCAGCAAGCTGTTTAATCGCATTGCCATACTCCTCGATAGCATCTTTCAGCTTCTGTTCATCTACCTGTTCCATATAGATATTCAGCGGTGTCATTCGCCGTTCCATATATAGATGTTTAATCAGGATCTTATCACCCAGATCTTCCAGCTTTTCTGGCACTTCTTTCTGCAACTCTTCCATCAATTCAGAACTAATGCGGGCTTTATCAATAACGAAATTTTCAAATTCCTGCGTGTCGGCCATTCTCCCCACACGATCATGCTCTTTGACCAGACGGTAACACTCCTGTACTCGCTCCTGAGTCACCTCTTTCTGCGGCGCAAATCTATCCTTAATCACCTTAAAAACGCGATCAAATGAAGGGGAAGTAAACACCAACATCACCATCCCTTTAACACCGGGAGCAATCATAAGTTGTTCTTTGGAGAAGGTGATAAACGCCAGATATTCCCGGTAATATTCCGTCTTACCATGCTTCTGGCAGCCGATTGCCATATAAAGTTCAGACGTTGATTTGGCAGGTAAAATTTCTCTCAACCATTCCACTAAAGCCGCAGGTAAAGGCGCATAAACCATAAAATAGGAACGGGCAAAACCAAATACAATGCTAGCATCAGCATAATCAGTCAGACAGGTGTCGATAAAAATCCCGCCGGATTCGTTATGATGGATCGGCAACAAGAAAGGATAAACCTGACCTCCCATGCGGATCTTACCTACTAACCAAGCCGCTTTGTTGCGATAAAACAGTTCATTAGCTATCTGAAAAGTTGCTTGTAATAATTCTGCGACTGGAAATGTCTGTTGTAGATAGTCTGTAATATAATGAATATCTCTTTCCAGATTTTCCCAAGGTAAACGCAACGGCAGATCATTAAGAATTGTCCGTAACATTAAAGCAAGATTATCATTAGGGAAAAAGTCACGCGATAATGGGCGAGGAATATCCCGAAATCTACGCGCAGGCTGCGAGGTAAAAATAAATAATTTATCCGGTGTCAGATTGCGATGTTCAAACAGACGGCAATAAACAGAATTGAAAAAACTCTCGGCAATTTCAAACCGGGGATAATCCGGTAATAAACTGGTATAAACAACCTTTACTTTGGCAATGTACTCTTCATCATATCCGAAAGCACTATGTATACATTTAAGCTGCTCAACCACCAGCCCAACATGATGATCATAAAGATTAATACGCTTTTTCATCGCTTGCTGAACAGCATGCCAGTCAGCCTGTTCAAAGCGTTGTTGCGCACCTGAAGTCACTTCCAAAAAGCGGCCATATTGTGCATCGAACCCTTGTAAAATAGTTTGTGCTATCAAATGTGCTGAATCTATCCCCATCGCAACTCCTCAATATATTCAGCCTGCTATAAGCAGGCTGAATAGCATCAGAAATACAATAATCAGAACTGCTGCTCTTCCGTAGAACCCGTCAATGCGGTTACTGACGATGTTCCCCCTTGAATAATCGTCGTAACTTTATCGAAATAACCTGTACCTACCTCCTGCTGGTGAGAAGAGAAGGTATAACCACGATTAATGGATGCAAACTCTTTTTCCTGTACTTTCTCCACATAATGTTTCATACCTTCACCCTGCGCGTAAGCATGCGCCAGGTCGAACATGTTGAACCACATACTGTGGATACCCGCCAAAGTAATAAATTGGAATTTATAACCCATTTCCGACAGTTCATCTTGGAAACGCGCGATAGTCTTATCATCCAGATTCTTTTTCCAATTGAACGATGGAGAACAGTTGTAAGCTAACAATTTACCGGGATATTTGGCATGAATCGCCTCAGCAAAACGACGGGCCATTTCAATATCAGGTGTTGATGTTTCACACCATATCAAGTCAGCATACGGCGCATAAGCCAAACCACGACTAATCGCTTGATCGATACCCGCTCTGGTACGGAAAAATCCTTCAAAAGTCCGCTCGCCAGTAATAAATTCACTGTCATATGTGTCACTGTCGGAGGTTAATAGATCGGCTGCATCAGCATCGGTACGAGCAATCAACAATGTCGGTACACCAGAAACATCTGCCGCCAAACGCGCAGCAACCAATTTTTGAATCGCCTCTTGGGTCGGAACCAGAACTTTACCGCCCATATGACCACATTTTTTCACCGCAGCAAGTTGATCTTCAAAGTGAACAGCCGCCGCACCCGCCTCAATCATAGCTTTCATCAGTTCAAAAGCATTCAAAACACCACCAAATCCCGCTTCCGCATCTGCCACAATCGGCAGAAAATAATCGATGTATTCCTGATTATCAGCACCAATACCACTTGCCCACTGAATTTGATCCGCCCGACGGAAACTATTGTTAATACGTTTTACCACCGCCGGGACTGAATCCACTGGATACAAGGACTGATCAGGATACATACTGGATGCAGTATTAGCATCAGCCGCAACCTGCCAACCAGACAGATAAATCGCCTCAATACCCGCTTTTGCCTGCTGTAATGCTTGTCCACCCGTCAATGCGCCCAATGAGTTCACATAGCCTTTCTTTGCTTTGCCATGTAACAGTTCCCACAGCTTTTTAGCGCCAAGCTGTGCCAATGTATGTTCGGGATTAACTGAACCTCGCAATTTAACAACATCTTCCGCACTGTACGGGCGGATAATTCCATTCCAACGGTCACTTTTCCATTCTTGTTCCAGTTGAGCGATTTGTTGAGTTCTGGAGATTGTCATAACTTCTACTTCCTATCTTTATTAAATTAATCGGATATGGTGTTTTGTTATTATTCGTTGCTTAAACTTCTCTCAGTAGCCGTAGCCCCAATAGGCCGGCTCTAATCAAGTAATTGATATCCCGGCAACGTCAGGAAATCTATCAGCTCGTCCTGAGTTGTAATGCGCTCCATCAACTTGGCTGCATCGCTAAATCGCCCTTGACTGAAACGTGTCTCTCCAACTTCTTGCTTAATAACCTCCATTTCTTCTGCCAACATTTGCCTGAACAAACCTTTTGTCACTTTTTTACCGTTGGATAATGATTTTTCGTGGTGAATCCATTGCCAAATGGATGTCCGTGAAATTTCGGCTGTCGCAGCATCTTCCATCAAACCATAGATAGGAACGCATCCATTGCCTGAAATCCACGCTTCAATGTATTGGACCGCTACCCGGATATTGGCCCGCATACCTTCTTCAGTCCGATCGCCAGGGCAAGGTTCCAGTAATTGAGCCGCAGTAATCGGCGCATCTTCTTCACGGAAGATATCTAACTGGTTTTGCCGTTCTGCCAAGACCTTATCGAAAACTTCCATTACCGTGTCGGCAAGACCTGGATGGGCAATCCATGTACCATCGTGACCATTACGCGCTTCCAGCTCTTTATCCGCTCTGACCTTATCTAATACCCAGTTGTTGCGTTCAATATCTTTACTGGGGATAAAAGCAGCCATTCCCCCCATCGCAAATGCTCCGCGCTTATGGCAGGTTTTGATCAGTAAACGGGAATAAGCGCTGAGGAAAGGCTGATCCATCGTGACAGACTGACGATCAGGCAGAACCCGATCACTATGATTTTTCAGTGTCTTAATGTAGCTGAAAATGTAGTCCCAACGGCCGCAATTAAGGCCAACGATATGGTGCCGAAGATGATAAAGAATCTCATCCATCTGAAATACAGCCGGCAGAGTTTCAATCAATACCGTTGCTTTGATTGTGCCTCTCGGTAACTCAAAACGATCTTCTGCAAAACTGAATACATCACTCCACCACTGAGCTTCGCGGTAAGACTGAATCTTTGGCAAGTAGAAATAAGGACCGCTCCCCTTTGCCAGCAATTGTTTATAGTTGTGATAAAAGTAGAGCGCAAAATCAAACAATCCACCGGCAATTGACTCATTCTGATAGAGAACATGTTTTTCCGGCAAATGAAGTCCTCTTACCCGTGCGATCAGAACAGCAGGGTCTGATTGCAACTGGTACTGTTTACCCTGCTCGTTAATGTAAGAAATTGTGCCATTAACAGCATCGCGTAAGTTGATCTGCCCTTCAATCACCTTATCCCAAGCCGGCGCTAAGGAATCTTCGAAATCTGCCATGAAAACTTTTACATTAGCATTCAAGGCGTTGATAACCATTTTCCGTTCTACTGGCCCAGTGATTTCTACTCTGCGGTCACGGAGATCCATCGGAATATTTTGAATTTCCCACTCACTTTCGCGAATGGAACTGGTTTCCGAAATAAAATCAGGCAATTCACCATCATCAATTTTCTTCTGCCAAGTATCCCGATCAACCAATAATTTTTTCCGTGCATCAGTAAATCGAACAACCAGATCTTTCAGAAAATCTACCGCTTCGGGTATCAAAACCTCCCGCTCTGCTGCGCCAAATCGTTTAATAAACGATAATTCAGTCGCTAAAGTTTGCTGCGTCATTCATCTATCCTCATTTTAAAGCACACCTGAATAAGAGTAATAGATATTTAAAATAAATCAAAAACGATTTCCATTTTTTTAAAATTTTATTTTTATTCAATAAAAAACAATTAGTTATATGGGAAATTACCTATTTCAAATTAGAGAAATTGATTCCATAAACCACAAGATTATTTTGTTAAGTTTTTGTTATATAAGATAAACTACAAAAAGTGCGGTATTTTGACGGGTGTTAATAACAGGGGAGAAGAAAAAATCAGGAGGGTTAAATGGCTGAATTTCAGCCATTTATGAAGATATTAATCCAATGTTGGATTCATGTAGGTAAGATCATATGGTGTAATCTGGTATACATAATAATTCAGCCAGTTGGAAAACAATAAATGTCCGTGACTACGCCATGATGCCAGTGGTTTTCTTTCTGGATTATTATCCGGAAAATAATTTATTGGGATCTTTGGATCTAAACCTGCTGCTAAATCACGTAAATATTCACTAGCCAACGTTCCTGTATCATATTCAGGATGACCGGTAACAAACACCATGCGTTTATCTTTGCTCGCCAGTAAATAGGCCCCCGCCTCTTCAGAACTGGAAAGAATATCCAGATCTGTATGTTCACGAATAACCTGTTCAGGAAAATCAGCATAGCGAGAATGAGGAGCAAAAAAAGATTCATCAAAGCCACGAGTTAATAATGCTAAAGGGTCCAGAGTAGAGTGATAATAAACACCTGATAGTTTTACTTCTCTAGTAAACTTTGGCAAACCATACAAAATATTCAAAGCGGCCTGTACAGCCCAACAAATAAATAAGGTAGAAGTAACGTGCTCCTTTGCCCAACTAATTATTCTTTCAATCTGTCTCCAATATGCCACATCTTCGAATTCAACTAATCCCAATGGCGCACCAGTGACAATTAAACCATCAAAATTTTGATGTTTTATCTGCTCGAAATCACAATAAAAATTATTCAAATGTTCAGCAGGCGTATTCCTGCACTTTCGGTTATCTACTCTCAGTAGCTGGATATCTACCTGTAAAGGCGTGTTGGATAGTAATCTTAGAAATTGATTTTCAGTCTCAATTTTCTTTGGCATCAGGTTAAGCAGCAATACCTTTAGTGGGCGTATATTTTGAATATTCGCGCGTGTAGATGTCATCACGAACACATTCTCGTTTCGTAAAAAATTCACTGCGGGTAATTCATCCGGTATACAAATTGGCATGCTATGACCTCGATTTTTATCCATTTACACGTTTAGACTTCCAGACAGCTAAATCTAACTAAGTATTAACAGAATGTCGAGGCTTTACAAGTAAGCTGAAATTATTTCATTTCTGGTTTTACAACAATGTTCAACATGATAATAGTTAATAAATTTTTAATATTTATAACATAAAATAATTTAAGCTTCATTTGTTATATGAAAAAATAATAAAGAAAATTTCACTTAATAACGAGATGAAATACATTAAAAATCAATGATATTTTCGGTAAAAATCAGGAAGTTCAAGACAAAAAGACAAGATTAAAAGAAGTCAAATTACACGCTATAAATATTAAAAGCAATACACCCTAAGAAAGCAACAAGATTAAATAATAAAATATTCTTATTGTTAATATTGAGTTATAAGATTTATCTTCAATACTGAAATATGCGATTTTCTTATAACAACAAGCTAATTTGAATCAAATGCTAATAATAAGTATGGTGATAGGGAAAACAGACAATTACACAATTTAAATTACAGTCTCATTACAGGTTATAAGAGCGGACAAAACCCTGATCCAAAATTTTCCTAAAAAACAAATATAAAAAAGAATTGAAAATTTTTGGTTATTCTAACTCATCAGTTCAAAAAGCTATTTAAATTATATACCTGCTATCATTACAATATATTTTAATTATTTAAGACTGATAAACCCGTTATCTGTTTCTTAAAGGGAATAAGTAAATAAATAATACCTACCCTAAAAACGCAAAAACCCCCAGCTCTCGCTGAGGGTTTCCACTGTATTTAAAGCCTGGCAGTTTACAAACAGCTTTCGTTCCGTTTGCCCTTCGGGCCGTCGCGACTCGCGACGTTCAACTCCGTTCCCGACGGAGTTGTCCTACTTACTGCTTTTTTGCCTTGTGCTGCTTTCAACGCCACACAACGCTAAATTAAAGCCTGGCAGTTCCCTACTCTCACATGGGGAGACCCCACACTACCATCGGCGCTACGGCGTTTCACTGCTGAGTTCGGCATGGGGTCAGGTGGGACCGCCGCGCTATCGCCGCCAGGCATATTCGGTTTTACTCCGGCCGTTGCGTCTCTTCCGCAACC